>NZ_JBWONM010000154.1:0-3140 GCF_056450045.1 Hydrogenivirga sp. | reverse complement strand
CTGAAGTGTTCTGGGCTTCAGGACTTTGGCGTAGCCCTTTTCGGTCTTCACCCAGAAGAATGTATCCTCTTCTATCACGTGTTCATACATCCTTTCAAGCTCTTCTTTGCTCTTTGCCACCATCATGGCTCACCACCTCAGCTCATCCTCTTCGTCCCACAGCTTTTGGTAGTACTCCCTCCCCCTTGTCTCTCCCCATTCCTGAGTTCCCTCCATCTCTCTCTTCAGTCCCATCACGTATCTGAGCTTTCCTCTGAAGTCCGTAATAGAGCGGGTCTCTTTCTGGGTCAGAACTATTGAGTAGGTTTTCTGGAGGTTTAGAGGCACTTCTTCTTTTCTGAGGTTCAGCCACCAGCGGTAGGAGTCCTTTATCTCCTCTTCTGAGAGCTTGAACTCCTCTAAAAGGGACTTGAAGACGTTTACGACCCTTGCGAAGTTTCCTTCGGGGATTCTACCTTCCCAGAGTCCCCAGTACCACTTTGCAAGCTCGTGTGCCTTCGGGTTTTTCTCTCTTTGTTTTTCTTCCTCTTCTTTGAGCTTTAGCTCTATGCGGTTCTTGAGTCTGAGGAGAGTCTCAAAGGCTTTGGCTTTCTTTCCTTGAGAGTAGAGCTCAAAGAACTGCTCAAGCTCTTTGAGGATGGTTTTTAGTCTCATTGCTTTACCACCTCGTAGTACTTGTGCATGACCGCCTTGAAGGAGCGTCTGAGCTCTTTGGAGAGCTTTCTGAGGTCTTGGGCTGTCAGCCTGCCCTTTTCCTGATACTCTTTCCTCAATCGCTCAAGCTCCTCTTGAGTCCACTTTCTGGGTGCTCTCTTTGGAGGCTTCACTTTTTGCCGCTTGCGTTTTGCATACTCTTTGCTTGCGCAGGCGGGTGAGCAGTAAAGGGTCTGGGACTTTTGGGGCAGGAAGCTCTTACCGCAGGTGGGGCAGGTTCTGTATCGGAGGTGGGATTGCCAGTTGTCTTTGTATTCGGAGAGTGATACTATCAGAGGGTCTGTGCTGACTACCTCCAGAAAGCCTGTCTGAAGGTTGTTCCTTACCCATGTCCTTACTCTGTCCTTTATCTGCTTAGGGCTGAGTAAGAACTCCCAGTCCTTGCGGAGCTCCTCTACAAGCTCCCACAGCTGGAAGGCTTTTAGCTTCATCGCCTTTTCCATGATGTGATGAGGCATCATGTCAGTCCTTCCTCCCTGAGCTTTTTCAACAGAGCCTTGAGGTTTTTGAGGTCTAACCTCTCAATACCTGCGGTCTTTGCCATGAAGAGAAGATTGTCAAGCTCAAGGGTTCTTACCTTCCTCTCAAGAAGGAGCTTGAGGCCTTCAGGTTCTATCTCTACCCCGTGGAAGCTTGCAAGCTCAAGGGCGGTTTTCTCCGTCATAGGAGGGATGGCTCTACGGATGACTATCCTCTCTCCGAGAGGATGATGGAGATTTACATCTTCGTTCACAAGGAAGAGGTAAGAAAAGCCTATACGTGGGTGTTCGGAGAGATATTTGAAAAAGTCAAGGACTGAGGGGTGTTTGAAGGCGAACTGGGCTTCGTCAACTATGAGAACGGGGGCTATAATTCCTTTGGCGTCAAGGTAGGAAGAAAGGAGCTTTTCAAGTGCTTTTTGCCTTCCCTGAGCACCTATAGAGAAGGCATCTTCAAGGATAGTGGAAAGCAAATAATAGGGGCTGTATTCTCTTCTGTTTTCAAGAGTGAAAGCGTAAACTCCTTGAAGGTTGTCAAGTATCTGGGTTTTTGCTTTTGTTTTTCCTACACCCCAGTCTGCATACAAAAGTGCGTGAAGGGGAAAGCTTCTCTGGGTGCTCATGCTCTTGATGGCGAGAATAACTTCCTCCATAATGTAGTAGGTGTGCAGTTTTGGTAAGCTTTTTGGCATCGCTTCACCTCCTTTTCAGTCTTCAAACTCTCGGGCGAGTTTAGAGAGGATGGAGACATCAATGGTCTCCTCCTCTTCCTCTTCAGGCACAGGCGTGTTGGTTGACGTGAAGCTAAAGCCTCTTATCTTCTCAAGCTCTCTTTCAAGCTTCTTCTCCCTCTTCCTTGCCCTCTTTTCCCTGTCTTTGAGGTCTTTCCTTTCGGTCGGGTCAACTGTCGGAACGTCTTGGGAGAAGAGGTTGGCGTTTCCTAAGAACTCCTTGGTTCTGCGGTCGTAAACTTCTAAATAGCTTGCGTTGTCAACGTGCCTTCTTACAAGGACCTTGGGGACTGCGACCTGCCTTCCTATCTCTCCCTCCCTCAAGCGGGCGGGGAGGTTGAAGCTGTACTTGTAGCCGTCCCACGTGATGGTTGAATTCCTCACGGTTCTTATCGCACACTCCATGAAGGACTGCCTTATCTTGTTTTCCTCTTCCTTTACATACTCCCTCAAGCTTGCGGGCAGTATCTCTTCGGGGATGACGGGCTCTTTGAAGTGGTCAAAGCGGTGGTGTGTTTTGTTGAACCTGTCTATGGCGGTTCTGAAGCGTTCTATTATCTCCTCCTTGGTGTTTACCCTCTCTAAATCCGCTCCCAGCCATTCCTTGATTTCACGGATATACCTCTCTATGGGGTTTTGGTTAGGGTGCTTGGTGAAGGTGTGCTCAATACCAAGAAGGTAGAAGGCGCTCTTTATGTATTCGTTTCTGATGACTGGGTCTTTGTCGGAGATTATCTTCTGAGGAACTCCCCAGTCAAGGAATATCTCAATCAGCCACTTGGCAAGGTTTCTTGAGTTGAAGGCTTTGTTGTAAAAGAGGACCTGTTTTTCGGTGTTGTCCACAAGCAAAGGCTCGGGGTATAGGCATCCTGAGTAAACGTCGCAGGCCAAGAATACGGAGACCTGATACTCTTTGTTTTTCTCTTTGAGCTTGAAGGTGTAGCCGGTGGCGTCTATTGCCAAGGTTGCGAGCTCTCTTTGTATCTTGCCTTTTGTGGTTCTGTATTTGGGCTTCTCTTTTCTGGGGCGGGTTTTTTGTTCAAGGTTTTCCCACGAGCCGTATTCTTTTTGAACGAAGTATGAGATTAGTTTTAGTCCTTCGGTTTTGTTTTTTACTCCGAGAGCCATAAAGTCTACTTCAAGGAACTGGTAAATCTTGGATTTAGAGGTTCTCCTGCTTTTACCTTTGCGGGAGGAGAGGCTCTCAAGCATAGCC
>NZ_JBWONM010000153.1:0-4829 GCF_056450045.1 Hydrogenivirga sp. | reverse complement strand
AGGATGTTGTAGATGAAGTACTCCTCAACCTCATAATGCTTCAAGCTCCTGCGCAGTGTTGCGATGTCCTTCTCAAGAAGAGCCTTCTTTATCCTCTCAAGGAGGGCAAATACCTGCTGCAGGTCCTTTTCCCTCTGAGCCTTTAAGAAGACCTGTCCCGTATCAATTATCTTTCCGACAACGGTGTATTTCCCTTCCTCGTCCTCATAGATCTCAAGTCCAACCTTCATACCCTCAAGGTCAAAGATGTCGTGGAGTATCTTCTCCCCACCGTAGGGCTTCTTCTGGAGCTTCTCCCTCTCAACGTACTCCTTGAAGGATATTCCGCCGAAGACCGCAATTATCTCCTTTGAATACTCGTTGGCAAGGTTGCCCACGTTTATAGCAACGTAGCTCAGAAGGTCCTTGTTTATAAACTCAAACTTTATCCTCGTTCCGAGGACTATATCTACAAAGCCCCTCTCCAGCTCCACAGAGAAGGAGCAAAGGTTCAGGGAGGCGTTCTCCATGAGGAGGAACTTCATGAGGTCCTTGTCGGGTTTTACCCTAAGAACAACGGGGGAATAAATGCGCAGGAGGACCTCCTCCCCTTCAACGAGTATCTCAACGTTTATGACCGTGGAGCCCCAAGGAATCAGGAACTCCCTGTCCTCCCTGTAAACCCTTATTGAACCGAATATCTGACCGAGGTAGCGTTCTATGAGAAGGGCAACACGCTCAAGCTTCTCATCCATGGCTCTATTTTAACAGCTCCCCCCTGCTCAGAGGGTAACCTCTAAGAAACTCCTCACCCGACATTCTCCTCCCCTTCGGGGATATGAGCTCAAGGACCTGAACCGCCCCCCAACCACAGGCTATCACGAAACTCCTCTCATCAATGACCTCTCCGGGCTCTCCACAACCGGGCACAACCTTAACCCTGAGAAGTTTGACCCTGCTTCCCCTGTAAAAGAAAAAGGCGCTGGGGTAGAGAGCCCTCACCCTGTCCTTCACACTCTGAGCCTCAGCTTTCCAGCAGACTCTAAACTCTTCCTTCTGGATAGGGGGTGCGTAGGTAGCTTCCTCTTCCTTCTGAGGAACTGGCTTTACCTTTCCCTCAAACCAGAGCTTGAGGGTCCTCACCAGAAGGTCAGCTCCCTTTACCGATAGCCTCCGGGAAAGGGATTGGGCGTCCTCATCTTCGCCTATCGGGACCCTCTCCTGAGAGAGTATGTCCCCTGCGTCCATGCGCTCACTGACGAGCATAACCGTGTTGCCCGTTTCCCTCTCCCCAGCCATGATAGCTCTCTGGATAGGCGCTGCCCCCCTGTACTTTGGAAGTAGAGAGGCGTGGAGATTTATAACCCTGTAGGGCGGGAGCTCAAGGATCTCCTTCGGTAGTATCTTTCCGTAAGCGACAACAACTATGCAGTCGGGCTTGAGCTCCCTTATCTCCTCCACAAAGTCCCTTATCCTCTCAGGTTGAAAGACCCTGTAGCCGAGTTCAAGAGCCCTCTCCTTAACAGGTGGGGGTTTGAGGCGCTTTCCCCTTCCCGCAGGTTTGTCGGGCTGGGTTACAACGCCCACTATGTTGAAGCTCTCCCCTAACCTCTCAAGGCTGGGAACGGCAAAGGAGGGCGTTCCCATGAAGAGAATTCTCATAGCTCAACCTTCCAGTTGTCAATAAGCCTCGTATTCCCTATCCTGATAGCAACGAGTATTCTATCCCCCTCTTCAACCACCTCCTTCGGGTTTAGCTCAGGGTCGGTTATCTCTATGTAGTCAATCTTGCTGACGTGGGGATGGGAGAGTATGAACCTCTCCATCTCCTTCTTTATAGCTTCGCTGTTCCTCTCCCCCTGCCTTATCATCTCCTGAGCGAGGAGAAAGGCTCTGTATATTGAAAGGGCTGATTCCCTTTCTTCAGTAGAGAGGTAAACGTTCCTTGAGCTGTAGGCGAGTCCATCGGGCTCCCTCACCGTCTCAACAGGCACTATCTCAACGGGAAGGAGCAAGTCTCTTACAAGCCTCTGAACTATCTTCAGCTGTTGGTAGTCCTTTTCACCGAAGTAAGCCCTGTCGGGCTGAACTATGTTGAAGAGCTTCAGAACAACAGTAGCGACCCCCTTGAAATGTCCCGGTCTGAACTTGCCCTCAAGGATGTCGCTGAGCTCACGAACGTAAACTTCCGTCTTGCATCCCTCTGGATATATCTCCTCATCGCTCGGCGCAAAAACAGCATCAACTCCAAGCTCTTCACATACGGACATGTCCCTCTCAAGGTCTCTCGGGTACCTCTCGTAGTCCTCTCCAGGACCGAACTGGGTCGGGTTCACATATATGCTCACGACGGTAACGTCGTTCTGGAGCTTTGACCTCTTTATAAGAGCCTTATGCCCCTCATGAAGGTAGCCCATCGTCGGAACGAAGCCTATGCTGGCGTTCTTCTCACACTTCACATTGTGAAGGTAGTTCCTAAGATCCTTTATCTTCTTGAACAGAAGCGGCACCTAAACACCTCCTTGGTGAAGAGAGGGAAAGTATTATAAAGGATGGATGAGCCTCAAAACCAGAATTCTCGTCCTGAAGAGAAAGAGGGCGGGTGACCAGGATATCCTGGTGAAAGCCTACGGTCAAGGAGGTGTAATAGACCTGCTCGTCAGGGACGGACTCCTTAGCGGGCACAGGTTCTTCGGTGTTTTTGAGCCTTTCAACGTGATGGAGCTGGATATGTCCCAGAGAGGAGGTGTAGCCCTTCCAAACGATGTGAAGGATGTAAGGTTTCTGTCTTACATGGCTAAGGATTACAGGAGGTTCCTGTGGATGTCCTGGGTAGCGGGCTTCATAATGAGAACGGTCCACTACTACGACGAGAGGCTCTTTTCCCTCTTCCTCAGATATCTCACTCTAAGCCCTAAGGGGAAGGAGCACGTGCTTAGGATAAGGCTAAAGCTTGATTACCTTGAGCTTTCGGGGCTAAAGCCAAAGTTCTTGGACCAGAGAGGTGGCACAAAGCTCAAGCTCTCAAACGGCTCTATATCCGAAGAGGGGGAGCTGGAGGTAGAGCCCTACCTTCTTGACCTGATAAGGAAGATATACAGGGCGAAGAAGCCCGAAAGGATATCTCTCAGCGGTGATCTGGGCAAGAGGGTAGAGAGGGTGCTTGACCTCTTGATTGAGTATCACACAAGGTAAAGGAGGGCTGTTGTCAGGAGGGGTATTGAGAAGTTGTCGTCAAGCTTAGTGTCAGCGGACTCAAGGAGGGCTCCGAGGCTTGAGATAAGGAGAGCTTCCCTGAAGGGAAGGAAAAGGATAAGGAGGAGGTAGGAGCTGAGAAAGAAGGCGAGGGTGCCTTCAAGGGTCTTATCTTTACTGAAAGGAAGGGGGGTTCTACCCACAGCCTTTCCCACAAGGGTTGAGAGGCTGTCCCCAACGGCGAGCACGACTATACCCACGAGAGACAGCTTCCCAAAGAGTAGGTAAGAGAGGAATATTCCGAGGTTAGCCCACAGAGCCTGTATCCCAGGTCTGGACATATTCCTGTTCCTCTCAAGGCTATCAATGAGTGGAGAGAATAGCTTGAGAAGAGGTTCATGCCTTTTTACAACCAGGTAGTTCAGGAGCAGAACAGAAAGCATGAGGGGAACGTTAGCCCAGTAAGGAAGGAAGTAAACGGGAAGACACCACAGGAGTATCAATACGAGGTGAAAGAACTGCCTCTTTATCTCAAGGGAAAGCTCATCTCTGTCTGAGTATCTCTTTGATCCTTGCATACACGTAAAACCTTACCTTAACAGCGTCCGCATCCTCTATCAGAAGCTCAAAGCCGAGCTTTATCCTTCCATCCTCAAGCTCCTGCACGTTGACAAGCCTCGCTGAGCCTACAACCTCCTCAACCTCAACGGGAAAGTCAATGTGAACCTTGACCTCCCTGTCAAGGAACCTGTCTATCTCAGAAGGGTCATCAACCACGACAGAGAAGCCACCTTCCGATATGTCCTCAACCTCGTACTCCTTTTCCTCCTCACCGCCTACCGATAGAAAGAGCTTAACAGGGTGAACGTGAGAGGGCTGAACCCGGGCGCTCCTTCTGTCGCCAACGGGTTTTTCGGGATTAAGGGAGGGTAGGGTAACTATCACCTCCTCCTCGCTCTTTCCAACCACCTTGACGGGAAGGGCGAAGGTTGCGTACTTCATGTGAACCCTCTTGCCAAGGACGGCAAAGCGCTTGAGGAGTCTGGTAGCCTTCAGAACTATCCTGTCCTCCTCAACCCTCCTTATCTGGGTCTTTGTGGTGAAGAAGAAGGAATCTTCAAAGATAAAAACCTCAGCTGTTTTATCCTTTCCCATCTCTATAAAGCTCCCCCAGCTCGTATATGAGCTGTTCCATTTTCATCCCCCTTGAACCCTTCAGGAGAATTATATTTTTATCCTTCATCCATTTCAACATCTCTTCTTTAAGCGCTTCTTTTTCCCTAAAGAAGAAGCAAACTCCCCCGTATCTCCTGCACTCCTTATAAGCCTCTTCCATCTCTTTGCCATAAAACAGGGTGCAATCAACCCCATGCTGGGCAACAAACTTCCCAATTTCGCCGTGCAATCTGGAGCTCTCATCTCCAAGCTCAAGCATATCCCCAAGAACTGCCACCCTCTTAGAGCCGGTTTCTAAAGAGCATAACGTCCTTATAGCATTCTTTACCGAAGGTGGATTCGCGTTGTAGGTGTCGTCAATGAGGAAAAAATCACCTCCATCAATCAGGTTCATCCTCCCCTCCGGTGCCCTGAAGCTCATGAGGTCTTCCCTGAATTCTCTGGGTTCATACCCAAGAGCCTTGAGTACTCCGAAGGAG
>NZ_JBWONM010000152.1:0-2997 GCF_056450045.1 Hydrogenivirga sp. | reverse complement strand
TCTATCACTTCCTATCCCTGATTCCCCTTCTCTGGCTCTTCCTGCTCAGGGCTGAGGTAAACATCCTCTTGGTGGCTGCCCTTTCCCTTCCCTTCCTCCTACTCGGAATCCTTGACCGCCTTCTGATTGACAGGTTCGGTTCTTCCCACCTGAAGCTCCTCGGGGGTCTTGGCTGGGTCTCTCCGAGGCTCTCCCTCATTGTAGCCCTTTCCCTTCTTCTCTCGGCGGGGATGCCTACGGGAACCGTCTTCTTCTACTTCCTGACCTCCTCTCTCCTGTCGGGCTTTTTGGAGCTGATGGCTCTGTCATCCCTTTGGCTCCTTTGGGGCTGGAGTACCATGAGGCTCCTCTCCTCGCTTCTGTGGGGGGACAAAAGCGGTAACCTGCTCTACGAGGACCTTGATGCAAGGAGCTTTTATTTCATGCTCAGCCTGATAGTGATAACGTGCGGTCTGGGTATGCTTCTCCTGGAGGTTATGCTGTGAGGCTTGATGAGGGCAAGAGGCTATTCATAAGAAGCCTTGTAACCGTTGCCTCGGAGGTCATCCCCTACTTCTGGCCCATGCGCAACTTCATACACCACAATCCCCTCTACGGGCTTGAAGAGATGCCTTTCAGAGAGGCTGTTGAGAGAGGAGAAAGGCTCTTTCACGCAAGGGGATACCTAAGCAGGGAGACCTATCAGAGTCTCTTTCGGAGGGGTGAGGTCAGGGAGGAGTACCTGAGGGACTCTCTGAGGGAGTTCCTTAAGGAAAGGAGTCTGGAAGGAATTGAGCTGGAGGAGCTCCTCTTCAAACTGATGACGGAAGGCTCCGACCTGAGACCATACAGTAACCTCCACCTCAGCTGCTGCCCTGAGGAGGTCCAGAGGCTCTCCAAGAGGATACACTGGAACGAGGATGCCCACACCACAGCCCGAGGGCTGGCTGACAGGCTGGGCAGGGAGCTGACCCTCTACGATGGGCTTGACCTCCTCTTTGGGACGGAGATAGGGAGAACTCTTGATGAGCTCGTAATAAAGGTCTGTGCTGACTTCCTTGATGAGGGGCAGGCTGTCTGGGGTATGCCCCTGAGGGATAGGGGACTATACGGCTCTTGGAGGCAGATAGCCCTGAGGAACAGGAGGTTCATCCTAAAGGGCTGTCGGGGGATTGAGGAGATAGTAAGGGAGTGCGGAGACCCGGAGTCGGCGGTGTACCTTACCCTTGAGCTCCTTGACATACCTGAGGAGCTGTGGGAGGACTACATCACCCTTGAGCTTGCCAAGCTCCACGGATGGACTGGCTTCATAAGGTGGAGGTCAAGCACCAAGGACTACTACTGGCAGATAAAGCACCCCTCGGACCTCGTTGACTACCTCGCTATAAGGCTTACCCTCGGAACAGCCCTCCTGAGAAAAGAGAGGAGGAAGCTTTCTTCGGAGATGAACTACCACTCTCTCAGGGAGTTCATCCTGAAAAACCCTGAAGAGGCTGTGATGAGGTACGAGTTCCACACGGGAAGGGCACCTTCTTACCTCTACGATAAGCTTGCAGACCTGATGGAGGAGGGTAGGCTTGAGGGATTGAAGGAGGAGTACTTTGCCCAGAAGAGGAAGCTCCACGCCCTCAACACCGCCTCCTACCTGCTGAGGCTCTGGGAGTTGGCTGGTTTTGAGAAGGAGTCCCTTTTCTCTTTAGAGGAGGAGAAACTGAGCTCACTGATTGAGCTACTTCAGGAGTTTGAGAAGGAGGAGGGCTACCTCTGGCTCAGGGCGCATGAAAGGAGCATCATAGATGAGATCGCAGAAAAGCTCAAGCCTGTGCAGGTGGAAAGGAAGAGACCTTTCGCCCAGGCTCTCTTCTGCATTGACGTGCGTTCGGAAAGGTTCAGAAGGCACCTTGAGGAGATCGGGGAGTACGAGACCTACGGTATAGCCGGCTTCTTTGGAGTTCCCGTCAGCTTCATAGAGCTGGGAAAGGGACACGAGACCCACCTGTGCCCCGTCCTGATAAAGCCAAAGAACGTCGTCCTTGAGCTCAGGAGAGAGCTCAAGAGGGAGAAGGAAAGCCTCAGGGAGGTCCTGGAGGAGATACTTCACGACCTCAAGTACAACATACTCACTCCCTACATAACCGTGGAGGCTATAGGTCTTCTCTTTGGCTTTGATATGGTGGGTAAGACCCTCTTTCCCCTCGGCTACTCCCGCTTTAGAGAGAGGCTCTCTGAGGAGAAGCCCCCAACAAAGCTCATGGTGGACAAGCCCAGCAGGGAGTACGCCCTTGAGGTTATCGGGCTTCTCCAGAGGGAGCTGATAAGGAGGGCTCTGAGGGACAGGTTTGGGATAAGAGACCTTGATGAGGATACCCTTGAGAGGATAAGGAGGCTCGCCCTTGAGGAGGAATCACCCGCGAAAGTGGAGGAGCTCGGCATATCGGAGGAGCTCCTGAAGGTCCTGAGGGAGGAGTACAGGATAGAGAGGGGCTACATGCGGATACAGATGGAGAAGCTGGCAAAGATAGGCTTCACCCTTGAGGAGCAGGTCTTCTTCGTTGAGAGGGCTCTGAAGTCTATCGGGCTCACGGACGGCTTCGGCAAGCTGGTTCTTGTGATAGGACACGGGAGCAGGTCGGAGAACAATCCCTACGAATCAGCCCTTGACTGCGGAGCCTGCGGAGGGGATCACGGATACATAAACGCGAGGGTCTTTACCCAGATGGCGAACAGTCCGAAGGTTAGGGAGAGGCTAAGGGAGAGGGGTATAGACATACCCGAGGACACCGTCTTCATCGCCTGCGAGCACAACACCACAACCGACGAGGTCTATATATACGACACCCAGGACATACCTACTTCCCACCTTCCCTTCCTTGAGAAGGCTGTCAGAGACCTTGAGCTTGCAGGAAGGAGGTTTGCCAAGGAGAGGTGTGCGGAGCTTGAGGACGGCGATTGCTCTGAGGAGGAGAGAGCCTTCAAGGCTGTAAAGAGGAACTCCGTTGACTGGACCCAGGTCCGTCC
>NZ_JBWONM010000151.1:0-8995 GCF_056450045.1 Hydrogenivirga sp. | reverse complement strand
CTCTACAGAAAGACAAAGGGAAAGAAGTACCTTCTGATAGCCAAAGAGAGCTCCGATAAAAAGGTCAAGGCTAAGGCTCTCTATCTCCTCGGTTTAAAGGAGAAGAGGAAAAACAAGAGGAAGGCTCTTGAGTACTTTGTTGAGGTTGTCCTCTCTGCTGAAAAGGTACAGCCCTACTACAACAAGAGCATACTTCAGGCAGCTGACCTGCTCATATCAATGAAAGCCCGAAAGGACGCCTCCTGCCTGCTCTCCAAGCTTGACCCGAGGTATCTTACTAAGAGGGAGATAAAAAAGGTTAATATATTGATGAAGAAGCTTCCAAGGTGTGAGGTGAAGAAGTGATGGAGGGAGTCCTGGCAGAGCTTATGACCCTGATAAAGAAGGGGGGGATAGTGATGTACCCCCTGATAATCCTCTCCCTGATATCCTGGGTTTACATAGTGGAAAGGCTCGTGAACCTCAGGCTCGGTTTATTTCTTCCCCAAAACCTGAGCGAGATAAAGCTCCTTCTCCAGAAGAGCGACGTTGATGGCGCCTACAAGGTTCTCTCCCTCAACAAGGACGTATTCTCAAGGGCGCTCAGGCTGACCTTGGAGGAGTATCTCAAGGGAAACAGGAAGAAGAGCGAGCTCAGTAGGGTTATGGAGAGCGAGCTTTCAGCAGTAGTTCCGGCGGTTGAGAAGAACCTGATGCTTCTCTCTGCCATCGCCTCAATAGCGCCCCTGCTCGGTTTGTTCGGGACGATAACGGGACTGATAAAGGTGTTCTCCGCCTATGCCTCCGTTCAAACACAGGAGGCTCTCCGTCTCCTTGCAGCGGGTATAGGGGAAGCGCTGACCGCAGCTGCCACCGGTCTCATAGTCGCTATACCAGCCCTGTTCGCCTACTGGATATTCCGTAGCCTCGGGAACGACATAGTTGAAAAGGTTGAAAAGGAAGCGAGGGCTATCTTAGACCTTCTGGAGTGAGAGATGAACCTTAGAAAGAGGGCGAGGCTAAGCGCGGACGAGAGGGCTTACATAGACGTAGTTCCCCTCGTTGATACCCTGCTGGCTGTTTTTCTCTTCCTCGCCGTTCTCGCCTTTCAGTCACCCCTGACCTTCATAGCGGTGAAGCTCCCCCAGGCTGAGAAGGGGCAGACCCAGAGGCTACAGGCGGCGAGGGTACAGATAACGAAGAAAGGCTCCCTCCTCCTTGAGGGAAGACCTACGGACCTAAGAGGGATTGAGGACTTTCTGAGCAGGAAGAAGCCGAGCTACCTGATAGTTGAAGCGGACGAGGATACAAAGCATAAGTTTGTGGTTTACGTTATGGACGCGGCTAAGAAGGCAGGTGTTGAAAACGTCGTGATAGCTGTGAGAAAGAAACGCTGAGGTATGTTCTTCCTCAAGAAGCTGATATCCTACCTCATACTCCCTCCGGGAGTCTTTATAGCCCTATTCCTCTTCATAGCCACCGCTGGAAGGAAGAGCAGGCTGGTGCGCATACCTGCCCTCGCCGGGGCGCTTCTGCTCTATCTGATATCGGTTGAGCCAGTGAAGGACGTCCTCTTCTATCCCCTTGAAAAGAGCTTTAAAACACCAAAGAGGGTTGAGGGTGATTTCATAGTTGTTCTCGGAGGCGGAGCCTACAACTCGGGCTACCTTAAGGCGAGCTCCTACAAGAGACTGATAACAGCCTTCCTGCTTCACAGGAGGACGGGAAAGCCCCTAATACTCTCCGGAGGGGCTGCCATAGGCGTTATACCCGAGGCAAGGGTTATGAAGGAGCTCCTCCTTGAGTTCGGAGTTGAAGAGAAGGACATAATAGCGGACCTCAGAAGCAGGGACACCTTTGAGAACGCAAGGTACGTAAAGGATATATGCGACAGAATAGGTTGCAAAAGCATAACCCTCGTTACATCAGCCTTCCACATGAGGAGGGCTCTGATGGTGTTCAGGAAGACGGGTCTTGAAGTTCAGCCCTACCCCACAGACTTCAAATTTGAGGGGAGGTACAACCTATACAGCCTCTTCCCAAAGTACAGCGTCTTCTACGATTCCGCTATAGCCATAAGGGAGTACTTAGGCCTCGCCTTCTACAGCGCTGTTTACTGAAAGACAACGAGGTTGTCCCTGTGGATAACCTCTTCCTTGGTGGTGCCGAGTATCTCCTTGACCTTGTAACCTTTCAGCCCCTTTATCTTGTCTATCTCCTCGCTTGAGAAGTTCACCTTTCCCTTTCCAACCACTATGCCCTCGGGGTCCATCACACTGACCACATCCCCAGCACGGAAGTTACCCTCAACCCTGAGAACGCCAGCGGGGAGGAGGCTCTTGCCCTCCCTCAGGGCACGAACAGCACCTTCATCAACCACAACAGCACCCTTAGGTTCCTCTACCATCGCTATGCTCTTTAGCTTCCTGCGGAACCTCCTCTTTGTGGGTCTGAATATGGTCCCCGTGGTCTTGAGCTCCCTAACCCTGACGAGGTTGTCTTCCTTGCCCGTTATGACTACGGGCACACCTATGGAAACCGCAAGCCTTGTTGCCTCAAGCTTGCTCCTCATGCCTCCGCTACCAAAGTCGCTCCCAGTCCCCCGGACAAACTTAAAAGCCTCCTCCAGGCTCTTCACCTCACCTATAATCCTTCCCCTGTCGTCAATGAGTCCCCCTGCCGTTGAGAGTATCACGAGGAGGTCAGCCCCCAGCATGTAGCTCACGTAAACCGACAAGAAGTCGTTATCACCGAAGACAAGTTCGCTAACAGCGACCGTATCGTTCTCATTCACTATGGGGACTACACCCATCTCAAACATTCGCTCAAGGGTGTTCTGGGCATTCCTCAGCCTGTCCTCGTTTCCTTTCCTGAAGATATCGTTGGTCAGGAGAACCTGTCCTACAGTGAGACCGTAGTTGGAGAACACCGTGTCGTAGAGATGCATAAGGTATGCCTGCCCTATGCCCGCGAGCGCCTGCCGAGTGGTAAGGTCTCCAGGTCTCTCCTTCACCCCAAGCTTCTTTGCCCCGCACAGAACCGCTCCGGAGGAGACAATAAGAACTTCATCACCCCTGCCCCTGAGCTCCTTCACCTCTTCCG
The DNA here is from genome assembly GCF_056450045.1 of Hydrogenivirga sp. NCBI lineage: Bacteria > Pseudomonadati > Aquificota > Aquificia > Aquificales > Aquificaceae > Hydrogenivirga > Hydrogenivirga sp. The sequence goes on along the minus strand of NZ_JBWONM010000151.1, from coordinate 5,914 downwards.
CAAGCTTTGAGAGGAACCTAAGGTCTATGTCCCCCCTTTCGGTACGCAGGAGGTTTGAGCCTACCTTTACAACTATCCTCATCCAAGCCTCTCAAAAAGGTTGAGGAAGAACTTGGTCATCTCCTCAAGCTCTGTCAGGCTTATGCTCTCCCTATCGGTATGGCTGTCCTTTAGGCTCCCATGCCCGAAGACCACACACTCGTAACCAGCCCTGTGATAGTTTGCTGCGTCGGTCCATGAGGGCATGGTCCCGAGAGCTGGCTCCCTTCCGGTGGCATCCCTGAAGCTATCAAGGAGGACATCAAGCATACCCTCGCACCTGAAGTCTATGAAGTCCTCCCCATCCTCAAAGAGGTAGCTTATCCTGCAGGAGCTCTCAACACCCTTGAGAGCCTCCCTCACCTTTGCGTCCATATCCTTCCATCTCTCCCCTCTGTAGAGCTTTAGCTCAAGGAGAGCCTCACACCTGTGGGGGACAGCGTAATGTCCCGAACCTCCCTTCACCATGAGTATGTTCACCGGTCTTGAGAGCTTCTCCTCAATGACCTCAACAGCCTTGAAGAGAACCCTTACGGGGTTTTCAACCTTTTCAAACTCTGCAGCGTGGGCGCTCTGTCCCTCAACTACAAGCCTGAACTCAAGGGAGCCGTTCTGGGAGGTGCAGAAACGACCGTAGGTGGGCTCAAGGACGAGACACCTCTTGCCCTCTCCCAAGACCTCAACAACCCTCTCAGAGCCGAGGGCTGAGTTGTTTTCCTCATCAACTACAAGGGCTAAGGAGATTGGGAGCTTCCTGCCGGGATTCTTCTCCATGAAGAGCTCAACCGCTGTGATAATGGAGGCAAGGGCACCTTTAACATCGCTCGCGCCCCTTCCGTATATCCTTCCCTCTATCTCAACAGGTTTGAAGGCGTCCCTCATGTTTATGGGCGGTACCGTATCAACGTGGCAGGATATGAGATAAGGTCCTTCGGACAGGTATATGAGGTTGTCCCTTCCCTCACCGACAGGCTGGCGAAGGACTTCAAGACCAAGGCTCTTGAGCCTTTTCTCAAGGAAGCTCTGCACTTTAGCTTCTAAGCCCGAGACGCTCTTTATAGCTATGAGCTCCTTGAGAAGAGAACCTGTCCTTTCCTTGATGCTCATAGGAAATAGTTTATTCTAATCTCAGGTGCTGTACAGGGTAATAGCTCTTCTTCTTGTGGGAGGGTTGTCGCTTCTGCTGAGCCTCTACAGAAGTTCTCCCCTTGAGAGTATAGCTCTGAGGGTTGAGGATACAAAGTTCTCCATGAGAGAAGCTCTAGGTCTTAACCCCAAACCTACGGACAAAGTTATCGTAGTGGCTATAGACGAGAAGAGCATAAACGAGCTCGGAAGGTGGCCCTGGAGCAGGAAGGTGATAGCCCGGCTGATAAGGAATCTCTCCTCCGCCAAGGTGGTCGCCCTTGATATAGTTTTCTCCGAGCCAGAGGATGAAGAGAGCGACAGGGAGCTCGCCGAGGCTATAGAAGAGAATGGAAACGTCATTCTAGGCTTCTTCTTCCGTCTAAGCTCAACCCAGAGGGAGAACCCAGAGAGCCTGAGCCTGCTTCAGGAGAGCGAGTTCCTCAGGTACAAGCTCCTCACCAAAAGGCTTGGCTTACTTGAGGTTCCCCACGCGGAGCTAAGCCTCCCTATCTTTATGGGTTCAGCCCTCGCCTCGGGCTATCTGAATGCGGAGCCCGACAGGGACGCCATATACAGGAAGTATCCCTTAGCCTACCTCTTCAGGGGTGGGGTTTACCTTCCCTTAGCTCTTCAGGCTCTTCGCTTCTATGACGGAAAGGACTTCTACATGGAGATATCGGAAAGGGGCATAGAGAAGTTCCTCTTCAGGGGGAAGAAGGTTCCCATTTATGAGGGGAGGTTCCACAGGATAAACTTCTACAATCCTTCAGACCTCAAGGTGGTCTCCGCTGTTGATGTGATAAAAGGGACCTTCGGGGAGAATAGCTTTAAAGGAAAGGCAGTCTTCGTTGGAGCAACGGAGATAGGCATATACGACCTAAGACCAACCCCCGTTGACCCTATAACTCCGGGAGTCTTCCTCCACGCCTTTACCTTCTCCAACTTTGACAAATTCCACTTCCTTCACAGCTCATCCCTTGCCGATAGCTTAGCTGTTCTATCCATGGCAGGGATTCCCTTCGGAGCGGTCTTTTTCAGAAAGTTCTCCCGCAGGCTCATCCTTTACGCCCTTGCCCTCCTCTTCTATCCCACGCTTTCTTTTTCCCTTTTCTCCCTCCTGAGCTTTGATCTGATCCTCTTCTACCCGTCCCTCGCCTTCTTCCTGTCCCTCATATCCCAGGAGGGGATAAGGATAATAGTAACGGAGAAGAACATAAGGGAGCTCAGGAAAGCCTTCAGCAGCTACGTTTCACCCCAGCTCCTTGAGATAATTACTAAGAATCCCGACAGGCTCAGGCTTGGGGGAGAGAAGAGGGAGATAACGATCCTATTCTCGGACATAAGGGGCTTTACAGGGCTTTCGGAGAGGCTCAAGCCCGAAGAGCTTGTGAACCTCCTCAACGAGTTCCTGACACCCATGACCGACGTTATCCTTGAAAACAGCGGAACCTTGGACAAGTACATAGGCGATGCGATAATGGCGATCTTCAACGCACCCGTTGACGTTCCCGATCATGCGGACAGAGCCTGCATCTCAGCCCTGAGAATGCTGGAGGTCCTTGATGGTATTAATCCCCACTTCAAGGAGAAGTATGGTGTTATTTTGGATATAGGTATAGGAATAAATACGGGGGAGGCTGTCGTGGGCAACATGGGCTCAAGGCAGAGGTTTGACTACACAGCCATAGGGGACACCGTAAACTTAGCTTCGCGCCTTGAGGGGCTGAACAAGCTCTATAAGACGAGGGCGATTGTGAGCGAAAACACAAAAAGAAGGCTCAAAAGGGACTTTCTTATGAGAACCCTTGATGTGGTTGTAGTGAAGGGAAGGAAAGAGCCCGTGAGGATATACGAGCTGATGCAGGACACAGAGGAAAACAGGGAGAAGGCTCTCAGGTTTGAGAGGGCGATAGAAGAGTACTTCAGAGGCAACTTTGAGAGTGCGATGCTCCTTTTTGAGGAGCTCAGCATAAGGTTCGGAGACGAGACGAGCTCCGTATTCCTGAAAAGGTGCAGGGAACTCATTGAAAAACCACCCGAGAAATGGACTGGGGTCTATGTAGCGAGGGAGAAGTGATGGAAGTTAAGGTTCTCGGTGCCTACGGAGGAAGGTTCGGAAATCTTGGAACCACGTGCCTTCAGATAGGAGAGGACACCCTCATAGACGCTGGTAACATAATGAGGGCTCTCGGTGAGGACTGCCTCAAGATAAACAACATACTCCTCACCCACGCCCACCTTGACCACATAGTGGATATACCCTTCATGATAGATTACACCTTTCGCTTCAGAGAACAGCCACTGAACATATACGGGCACAGGGAGACGGTGGAAGCTGTCAGGGAGCACGTGATGAACTGGAACATATGGCCAGAGTTCAGCTCCATAAGGCTTATAAACTCGGGAGATTATGCAGTGAATTACGTTGAGCTTGAGCCAGAGAAGAGCTTTGAGCTGAACGGTTTTGAGATACTCCCCTTTTTGAGCAACCACACGATAACGACGTTGAGCTATGTGGTGAAGAGAGAGGGAAGGGGCTTTCTCTTCACGGGAGACACCTTCACCAACCCAAGGATATGGGAGATACTGAACAAGTACAAGGAGATAAAGGTGCTGATAACGGAGGTGTCCTATCCGAGTTACATGTACAACCTCGCAGAGGTCAGCAAGCACCACACACCCAAGACGCTAGCTCAGGAGCTTAAACACCTGAAGAGAGACGACGTTGAAGTGTACGTTATGCATCTGAAGCCAAACTCGCTGGAGGAGCTTAAGGAGGAGATAAGTGAGGTGCTTCCCTCTGTAAAAATCCTGAATGATGGCGATGAAATTATAATATAGTGAGGAGGGAATCATGGAACCGACAAAACTCTCGGAAGAGCTGGTCAGTTTACTCAAAAGCAGGGGAAAGGAGGAGAGCTACAATCTTGGTGACGTCCTCATAGAGGAGGGGCAGGAGTCCGACAGGATATACGTCATTGAGAAAGGCTTTGTCAACGTGACGAAGAAGGACCCCATGGGGAACGATGTCCTTATAGGAACCGCAGGACCGGGATCAATCCTCGGGGAGATGGGGGTCTTCATGGGAACCGAGAGGACAGCCACCGTCAGGGCAGTATCAGACCTCAAGGTTATAAGCTTTGGAAAGGAGGAGTTCTTTGAGGTCATAAGCAGCATACCCGAGGTATCCTCCTACCTCTTAGGGATACTTACAAAGAGGCTATACAATCTCAACAGGAGGCTGATAAACGCCATAAACTCAAAGCTCATGATAGTGATGGGCAACTACATAGTGGATAAGCTCAGGGAAAGGGGTGAGGGCTTCGTGGATGGACAGAAGATAAGCTTTGACCTCTCAACCGCTGCCCTTGAGACCGGATTGGACATAGAGAAGGTGGTCACAGCCTTGAACAACCTCGCAAAGGCAGGGGTCCTCCACGACTACAAGCTGATAGAGGAGGTCAAGGAGGGAGAGAGCGGGGAGGAAAAGAGGACTGTTGCGGAGCTCAGCGCAGACCCTCAGCAGATAAAGTCCTACCTCAAGACGATCTCCTATATCTGATAAGGAATACTCCAGTCAGAAGGGAGAGAAGGGAAAGGAAGCCAGCCGAGACGAGGACAAAGAGGGTTCCATCGTACCAGAACTTCATCGGGTATATCCTCAGGAGTGTGTCGGTGTATTTGAATCGCCAGGAGTAGGGGTCAAAAACGTAGTTGTGGAATAGCTCAAAGGCGAGGTCGTAGTTAGTTACAGAGAGGACCGCTACCGCGGTGACGAGGAAGAAGGAGAAAAGAGATGAGGCTATCAGGGTCTTACCTATGAGCCTTCTATCACCCAAGCACAGGAGGGCGAGGGCACTCATAGGAATGGCCACGTACAGAAGGGGGAAGAACAGGGAGAGAAGCCTCTTGACGTCCTCCATGTGCTTTACTTCCCTTGGTGTGAAGGCTTTCCTGCCGTCGGGGAGCTTAGCCCCCTTGAACTCCTCCATACCTTCCTCAGAAAGGACAGCCCTGAGACCTAACTTGGCGAGGTACCTTCTGTAGCTGTCCTCAAGACCGTACCTATCCTTCGGAAAATCAGCCTTGGAGTACTCCCAATCTATAAACCACTCGTTGAAGGCGAGCCTCGTGGGAATACCGAGAAACACTATCGGGCTCAGGACTACAACAAGGAGGGATGCAAGGACTTTATAAGGAAAGCTTCCTTTTCTAAACATTCTAAAACCCTCTGGAGATCTCCCCCGGAGATAAAGTATATCCGACCTCCAAGGGTGTCCCCCCTCTCTTTCATGGGATGTATCCTCACATAGCCCAGAGATGGTGAGGCAACGTAACCCGTCAGGTAGTCAGGGTCATCGCTCCAGCAGAGCTCAGCGATTACACCGCAGTGGGCGTTCTTCGTCGCCAGGGCAAGGGCATCAAGGCTCCTATCGGTGAGCCCAAGCTCAAGGATCCTCTTCCTCACCTCTTCCCTTCTCTCCCAATCAACCCTGACAGTTCTGACTCCCCTCTCTCTATCGGGCTCGAGCCTCTCCCCGCTCTTTATATCCATGAGCACAGCCCCCCTCATATTCCCTCCCTTCGGATTCGCCCCCTTAGAGAGAAGTTCAATCCCCTTCAGGGCTACCTCCCTTGGCACGCCTGCCTCAATCAACTTCAGGAGGGCAAAGCTCCTTGCCTCTTCCGTTGTGGGCAGTCTGTAAGAAGATACCGGAAGGGAGTGCTCAATGGAGTTTACCTTTCT
>NZ_JBWONM010000150.1:0-11732 GCF_056450045.1 Hydrogenivirga sp. | reverse complement strand
AGGAACTTCCTCTTTGTAAGACCTACGCCGTGCTCACCCGTTATGGAGCCGTGATAGGAGAGGGCGAGCTCAAAGACCTCATCAACAGCCTTCTCGGCTCTTTCTTCCTCTTCGGGATTCGCCTTGTCGTAGAGGAAGTTCACGTGAAGGTTTCCGTCGCCTATGTGTCCGAAGACGACCATGAGGAGGTCGTACTTCTTTGCTATCTCCCTGAGCTTTGGGAGTGCCTCCGCAAGGTATGTCCTCGGGAAGACTATGTCCTCGTTTATCTTGCCTGTCCTGAGGTTGCCCAGGGCGGGACCGAGGTTCTTCCTCGCTGTCCACAGCTTCTCAGCCTCCCTCTCGTCCGGAGCCACCTCAACAGCTATTCCCATTGAGGAGAGGAGCTCCTTGACCTCCGTGACCTGCTCCTCAACCGCCACCTTCGGTCCATCAACCTCAATCAGGAGGAGAGCCTCCACATCCTTCGGAAGACCCACAGGCTTGTAATCCTCCACAGCCCTTATTGCGTCCCTGTCCATGAACTCAAGGGCTGAGGGGAATATACCCGAGGTCATTATCTTAGTAACAGCCCTTCCGACATCCTCAAGCCTGTTGAATAGGGCAAGGGCGGTAGCTCTCGCCTGGGGCTTGGGAATGAGCTTCAGAGTTGCCTCGGTGAGAAGACCGAGGGTTCCTTCGGAGCCAACGAAGAGCTTTGTTATATCGTAACCTGCAACATCTTTGAGTATTGGGTTGCCCGTTCTTATCACCTTACCTTCCTTTATGACAACCTCAATCCCGAGGACGTACTCCCTCGTAACGCCGTACTTCAGACATCTCGGACCGCCGGCATTCTCAGCTATGTTCCCCCCTATGGTTGAGTACTTGAAGGAGGAGGGGTCGGGGGGATAAAAGAGGCCCAGCTTCTCCACATGTCTCTGAAACTCGTAGGTGACCACACCCGGCTGAACCTTTGCAGAGGTATTGTCCACATCAACTTCAAAGGAGGTCATTCTCTCAAAGGAAACCACAACGCCCCTCTCATCGGTAGGGACCGCCCCTCCCGTAAGCCCAGAGCCAGCACCCCTCGGGAATATAGGTATGCTCTCCTCGTAGCAGACCTCCACGAGCCTCACAACATCATCCCTGCTCTCGGGAAAGACGACGGCGGAGGGGACTGACCTCTCAACGGGTATGGGTGTGGCATCGTAGGAGTAGAGCTTCCTCTCCACAAGAGAGGTGTTCACCTTATCCTTGCCAAGGACTGAAATAAGTCTCTCTACAGGGTCCTTCTTCAGAATTCCAAACATAGAGAAAATATACAACCTCACCACCGAAGTTATCTATGTCCACGAACAGGCTAAAATATTCTCCCATGAAGAAGTGGGTCCTCCTGCTGGGGCTTTTGCTTATAATTGCACTTGTAATGCTGTCAGCCATACTCTCAAGGATTCCCGTAGGTGATAGGGTAGGGATAATAAAGATAAAGGGTGTGATAGTCAATCCACTCCCTACGGTCAGGAAGATAGAGAGGCTGAGAAAGGATAAGAGCGTTAAGGCTCTTGTCATAAGGGTTGACTCACCGGGGGGTTCGGTTGGAGCCTCTCAGGAGATATACAGGGCTATAGAGAGGTTTAAAGAGACCGGCAAGCCGGTGGTGGTATCAATGGGAAATATAGCTGCTTCGGGGGGGTACTACGTCTCCGCACCCGCTGACTACATATTCGCCAACCCAGGGACGATAACCGGGAGCATAGGGGTGATAATACAGCACGTTGCCTACAGGGAGCTTATGGGGAAGATAGGGATAAAGGCAACCGCAATAAAGACGGGGAAGTTCAAGGATACCCTCTCACCCTTCAGGGAGCTGACGGAGGAGGAGAAGAAATACCTGAAGGATACTATCGTAGAAGCTTACGAGCAGTTCCTCGGAGCCATACTGAAGTACCGCAGGGAGAAGATAAGCGAGGAGAGGTTGAGGGAGGTGGCGGACGGAAGGGTTCTGACGGGTGAGAGGGCAAAGGAGCTCGGCCTCGTTGATGCCCTCGGCGGTCTTGAGGATGCGGTTGAGAAGGCTAAGGAGCTTGCCCACGTTCCGGAGGCGAGGGAGTTCTTCGTCCCTGAGGAGAAGAGCCTCCTGCAGAGGGTTCTCGGTGGTGAGATAGAGGAGCTGAAGCTGATAAGCTCCTACAGTCCCCTCTTTTACATAGCAAGCTTTTGAGATGGAGTTCATAGTAAAAGAAACGGACGAAGATACCCTCTTCAGGCTCGTCCTCGGTCTCGTCGTTCCAAGACCCATAGGGTGGGTCTCAAGCTTGAGCTCAGAAGGTATTCCCAACTTAGCCCCCTTTTCCTTCTTTAACGCTGTCAACGACAGCCCGCCCGTGCTCATGGTCTCAGTCAGCGACAGGGATGACGGAACGCCCAAGGATACCGTCAGGAACATACTCGCCACCGGCGAGTTCGTTGTGAACCTCGTTTCTGAGGAGCTCTTTGAGAAGATGCTCACAACCTCTAAGGAGTTCCCACCTGAGGTGAATGAGTTTGAGGAGGCTGGTCTGAGCCCTGAAGAGAGCAGATTTGTGAAGGCACCGAGGGTTGGAGAGTCAAAGGTGAGCTTTGAGTGTAGGCTCTACAAACACCTGAAAGTCTACGACATGCACCTGATACTGGGGGAGGCACTGCTCATAAGGGTAAAGGACAACATACTTGATGAGGAAAGGAGAGTTATCTACGAAAGGTACAAGCCGATAGGAAGGCTCGGAGGGAGGTTTTACCTCAGGACCTTCAGGGACTGTCTGTTAGAGGGATGAAGGTCGCAGTAGTATACAACGAGAAGAACGAGAAGGTTCTGAAGCTCCGGAGGGTCATAACGAGGGAGAGGTACGAGAGAAGCACGATAGAGAGGATAGCCCAAGCCCTGAAAAATGGAGGACATGAGGTTGATATCCTTGATGGAAACATGGACTTCGTGAGGGAGATAGTCCCCTACGTTGAGAGGGAAGGCGTTGATAATACCATAGTCTTCAACCTTGCCTACGGCATCCAGGGAGAGGGTAGGTACTCCCACATACCGGGTATCCTTGAGCTTCTCGGTGTGATGTACACAGGCTCCGGACCACTCGGGCACTCCTTAGCCTTAGATAAGGTAGCCACAAAGCTCATGTTCCAGAGCTGTAACGTTCCCACACCCGAGTTCTGGGTCGTGTCCCGGATGGAGGACCTCCCAGATTCCCTTCCCTCTCGTGGTGAAGCCGAGGATGGAAGCCCTTTCCCTTGGGCTCTCATTTGTGGAAAACGAAGAGGAGCTGAAGCGTGCCGTTGAGCATGTCATAAAAGACTTTGAACAGGAAGCCCTTATAGAGAGGTTCATTGAGGGCAGGGAGTTCTCCGTAAGCCTATTGGGAAATGGAGAAGAGCTGAGAGCCTTCCCCCTATCAGAGATAGATTACGGAGAAGGGACAAGAGGCATACAGACCCACGAGATTAAGATGCACAGACCCCCGAGAAAGATCTGCCCCGCCCCTTTGGAGAGAGAGATTTCGGAGAAGATAGTTGAGCTCAGCAAGAGGGCTTTCCATGCCCTCAGGCTAAGAGACTACGCCCGCTTTGACATAAGGATGGATAAGGAGGGAAGGGTATTCTTCCTTGAGGTCAACTCTATGGCCGCCCTCAAGCCCTCCGCCTCCTTCGCCTGTTCTGCCGCCGCCGCTGGTTACAGATACGACGAGCTTATAAACGAGATACTCAGGGTAGCCTTGAGGAGGTACGGTATAGATGCTAAACCTTGAAAAGATTGAAAAGGAGTTCAACGTCTCAGAGGACGGCAGGTTCACAGAAGCCGAAAGATGCATGGTATCAACAGCCCATCCCGGGGCAACAGAGGCAGGGGTTGAGGTTCTGAGGGCTGGAGGGAACGCTGTTGATGCTGCCTGTGCTGCAGCCCTTGCCCTATCTGTCTGTGAGCCCCAAGCGAGCGGTATAGGCGGGCAGACCATGATGCTGATCCACATGGGAAACAGAACTATAGCTATAGACGGTTCCTCAAGGGCTCCCTCCTTAGCTCACGTAAGTGCTGTCTACGAGGAGGACAGAGCTCTTGGATACAGGGCTACCACAGTACCGAGTACTCTCGCCGTACTTGGCTACGTCCACAGGAGGTATGGCAGCCTTCCCTGGGTTGCCATCTGTGAACACGCTATAAGGCTTGCCTACGAGGGTTACAAGATAACGGAACTCCAGTCCAAACTGCAGGAGAGGGAACTGGAGAACTTCAGGAAGGTTGAGTCCTTCTCCGGAGGTAAGTACTTTCTAAAGGAGGGAAGACCTTACAAGCCGGGTGAGATCTTCAAACAGCCGGACCTGGGAAAACTTCTGGAGGAGGTGGCTGAGAAGGGTTTTGAGTACTTTTACAGGGATAGACCAGCTAAGGTCATTGACGCCGACATGAGGGAGAACGGTGGTCTCCTCAGGTATGAAGACTTAGCTCTCATACCCCTTCCTATTGAAAGAAGACCCGTTGTAGGGAGCTTTAGGGGTCTAAGGGTTGTGAGCATGCCACCCCCCGGAGCGGGAAGACCCCTAATATATGCTCTCCACATGTTTGATGCGATTCATCCCAGTGAGCTTCACAGGAAGAAGATAGAAAAGGTCCACCTCCTTATAGAGGTCATTAGGGAGGCTCTACTTGAGTGGACGGGAAGACCCTACGACCCTAACTTCTATCCCCAGATACCAGCGGAAAGGATGTTGCGAAGAGATTACGCCAGAAAGGTTGTGAAGAGGATAATGAGCTCAATTGACATACACCTTCCCATCCACGAGACCTACGACGAGATGAAGGGGGAGACCACCCACCTGTCGGTCGTTGACCCTCAGGGATGGATTGTGAGCCTAACCCAATCCATTGAAAGGGTTTACGGCAGTAAGGCTGCTGCCAACGGACTTGGCTTTCTTTACAACAACTATCTGATGGATTACGATTACCAAAAGGTTGACCACCCTTACTACCTGAGACCCAACAGCGTTCCCTGGGCGAGCGTAGCTCCCACCATAGTGTTTAAGGGGGATGAGCCCTGGCTCGTCATCGGAAGTCCGGGGAGCGAGAGGATATTCTCCGTTCTGACCCAGTTTCTCATGAACATAGTTGACCTTGATATGCCCATGGACAGGGCTATCGTGGAGAAGAGGATACACAGCTCCCTCGGTGGACTTGTCAGCATTGAAGAGGGGGGCTTGGATGAGGAAGTTATTGAGTACCTTGAGAGGGAGGGATACAGGGTGGAGTTCAGGGAGCCCTTCTTCTTTGGCTCAATCCACGCGATAATGAGGAAGAGGGACGGGGGTCTTCAGGGAGTGGCTGACCCGAGAAGGGACGGGACTGCGGGGGGCTTCTGATGTATCCCTGTCTGATATCCATACCTCACGGCGGCTTGGAGATACCTCCCGAGGTCAGGGATATAGTGATACTGAGCGAAGAAGATATAGTTGAGGACGGAGACCCCTTCACAACGGAGCTGTATGACCTTGAGGCTGTGAGCCTGCTGAAGGCAAAGGTGGCAAGGGCTGTGGTTGACCTAAACAGAGCTCCGGACGACCTACCTCCCAAAAACCCCGATGGCGTTGTCAAGCTCAAGACAGCTTTTGGAAAGAAGGTCTACAGAGAGTTCCCCGATGAAGAGACCGTAAAGATGCTTCTGAAGAAATACTACTTCCCCTATCACAGGAGGTTATCGGAGGAGGTAAGGAGGGAGGAGGTTCTCATAGCCTTTGACTGCCACTCAATGGCTCCGGAGGCTCCACCCGTAGCCCCTAAGAAGGGGAGAAGGCCGAGCATCTGCCTGGGGGACAACCACGGGAGGGCATGTCCAAGGGAACTCACGGAGCTGCTCGCTACCTGTTTTAGAGAGGCTTTCAACCTCCCCGAAGGGGAGGTCCTTATAAACTACCCTTTTTCGGGGGGCTACATTACAAGAAGCTACGGGATGAACCCAAAGCCCTTCATACAGATTGAGATAAGGAGAGACCTCTACATGGATTGGGAGAGGCTCAGAAAAGAAGAGGAGAGGCTCTTGGAGGTAAGGGGTAAGCTCAGCAGGGCACTGGACATGTTCTTTGAGAGGGTGAGCCTTTAAAATATATACATGCTTATAAAACACTTCTCCGACAAGGCTCTCTTTTACAAGTTTTTGAAAGAGCGGGTGGGGGTCTTCTTCAAGGAGGCTGAGGACAGGTCCTTTGAAGGTGTATTTCACTGTGTTTACTTCAGGTTCCATGAAAACCCCGAACCTATATACCTATGTGCTCAGAAGAGCTGCGTCTCGGTTTTCTCTCAGGGAGAGAGGTTCGTCCTGTGCTCAAGCGAGGCAAACATAAGGAACATGTGTTCAGAGCTCGTCAGCTACTCCGAGACCAAGGCTCTGGCGAGGGAGATACTTGAGGGACTGATAAGGTACAGGAAGACCAGCTTCCAGATTCAGTACAACAGGAAGATACTTCCCTTGGGGCTCAAGACCGTGATAATGGGAGTTCTGAACGTGACCCCCGACTCCTTCTCGGACGGCGGGCTCTATACGAAGACCGAAGATGCCCTCCGCAGGGCGATCCAGATATACGAGGAGGGGGGCGAGATAATTGATATAGGGGGTGAGTCAACGAGACCCGGCTCTGAGAGGATAAGCGCGGAGGAGGAGCTAAGACGCGTCCTTCCCGTCCTGAAGGCTGTCAGGAAGGAGCTGCCCGATGTCTGGATATCGGTGGACACCTACAAGGCTCAGGTGGCTAAAGCGTGCCTTGAGGAAGGTGCGGACATAGTGAACGATGTGAGCGGTGGAACCTTTGACGAGGAGATGCTGGGCGTTATAGCCCGGTACAACTGCCCCTACGTGATAGGGCACATAAAGGGAAGACCGGAGACCTGGAAGAGCGAGCCGTTGATCTACGAGGACGTCATGGAAGAGATAATCGGATGGCTCAAGGGCAGGATAGGTGCCCTCCTTGAAGCGGGTTACAGGAGGGAGGAGAACGTAATCCTTGACCCGGGTATAGGCTTTGGAAAGATGCCCGAGCACAACGTAGAGATACTGCAGAGATTCGGAGAGCTGAGGGTTCTGGGAAAGCCCCTGATGGTGGGGGTATCAAGGAAATCCTTTGTAGGACTCATAATAGAGGGATTTCTGGGAAGGAAGACCCAGCCAAGGGAGAGGCTCTTTGGAAGCCTCGGTGCGGTGGCACCGGCGGTTCTTTCCGGTGCAAGGATAGTCAGGGCACACGATGTAAAGGAGACGAGGGAGTTTTTAGCCCTCCTTGACGCTGTGAGGACCTACGATGGTGTTTGAAGTCTTCAGGGAGCTCTTCGGACTGAGGGACCTTCTTGATATACTCGCCGTCGCCGTTCTTATCTACGGAATCATCTATTTTCTGACGATAAGCAGGGGCTATCCCATACTCAGGGGATTCGTAGCCATAGGGATAATGTGGTTCCTCGCAGAGGTTCTGCAGCTCAGAACCCTCTCCTGGATATTTGAGAAGTTCTGGACTTTGGGTCTCTTCTCAATAGTCGTTCTATTCCAGTCGGAGATAAGGAGGAGTCTTGCGAAGATAGGGGAGAAGACAAAGGTCATAAAGTTCTCCTCCGTAGAGGAGAGGACGATTGAGAGGATAGTTAGAGCCTGCAGGTTCATGTCCGACAGACAGATAGGGGCTCTGATAGTGATTGAGAGGAGCCAGGATATAGAGGACATCATTGAAGGGTGTGTGTACATAGATGCAGCTGTAACCGTTGAGCTCCTGATAACCGTCTTCTACCCCATGACTCCCCTTCACGATGGGGCGGTGGTTATAAGGGGGGAGAGGATAGCCTTCGCCTCATGTGTTTTACCCCTCTCAAAGACCACGGAGCTTCCCAAGAAGTACGGAACGAGGCATAGGGCTGCCTTGGGGATAAGCGAAGAGAGCGACGCCGTCGCTGTGGTGGTCTCGGAAGAGACGGGGGAGATATCGCTGGCGGTGGAAGGAAGGCTTGAGAGGAACCTTGACCCTGAGATACTCAGGGACAGACTTGAGAAGCTGATGGGGTTGAAAGATGAGGCTGCTTAGAGAGATATTTCTCAGAGACTGGAAGTACAAGCTCATGGCTCTCGCCATATCCTTCTCCCTGTGGAGCGTGGTGAACTTCGGGAGCAGGACAGCCATAACGGTCACAAGGTACGTTGAGCTGGAGAACACGAGGGAGGGTATGGTTTACAAGGTCAAACCCGAGAGGGTTGATATAACCGTTTACGTTGTTGAGAGGCTTCTTCTCTCAAAGATGATAGAGAAGGTCAGAGCTTACGTTGACCTGAGAGAGATTGACAAGCCTGGCGTTTACAGGGTCAGGGTTCGGCTTGAGACACCCCTTCCTGTTCTGATACACCCGGCGGCAGTGGAGCCGCCGGTAGTTAAGGTGATTGTTAACCGCAGCTGAAGGAGCTTCCGCAACCACAACCGCCGGTTGCGTTGGGGTTCCTTATGGTGAACCCACCACCCATGAAGTCAACGACGTAGTCAAGCTCGGCGCCGTTGACGTAGGGCATGGAGAAGGCATCTATGACAACCTTAACTCCACCCTGTTCAAAGACGTGGTCTCCCTCCTCAATGGTGTCGTCAAAGCCCATGGCATACTGGAAGCCCGAGCATCCGCCGGGTACAACCCTCACCCTGAGGATGGGGTTCTCTATGTTGTTCTCTTTAGCAACCTTGAGTATCTCCTCGGCTGCCTTCTCGGTAACCTTGAATACCATAGTTGTCTGCTCCTGCATACTTACAACCTCCTTCATAAGATTTTGCTAATAAGATACTTCATGAAGTTAGGCGCTTTATGATGTAAGTCAAGGGAAAGAATATCAAGCCTACGAGGAACCCGGAGAAGAAGGCTATGAGGACGACAAGCCCGACTGGAAGGGGAGGAGTCTTAAGGTCAGCCCAAAGGACGAGCTCAACGCTCTGGGCTGAGTTCTGGAGGAAAAAGTAAAAGGATACACCGAAGACTATGAGGAATAGGAGCAGGTAGAGGAGGTTCTTCATCCCTTAAGATTTTCAACCAGTTTCTCCAAAAGTTCAAGGGCTTTGAGGCTTGGCGTGGGGTCAGCCACCCCCTTCCAGGCTATGTCATAGGCTGTCCCGTGGTCGGGTGAGGTTCTGGGAAAGGGAATCCCCAGCGTCAGATTGACTCCCTCCTTGAAGGCGAGCATCTTGAAGGGAATCAGTCCCTGGTCGTGGTACATGCAGAGGAAGACCTCGTACCTTTCGGTGTTCATGAATGCGGTGTCCGGAACGAGGGGACCTTCCACCCTGTAGCCCTTTCTCTTGTACTCCTCAACCACCGGCAGTATCTCCTCCATGTCTTCCTTCCCTATCTCACCCATCTCGCCCGCATGGGGGTTCAGCCCCAGAACACCCACAGAAGGTTCCCTGCCAAAGAGCCTCCTGTACTCCCTTAACAGGAGCTCAAGCTTAGACCTGAGGCTCTCCTTTTTTACCCTTTGGGGAACCTCTTTGAGGGGGATATGGGTCGTGAGGAGGAGGACCTTTATCCTATCGGAGTACATCATCATGGCGTACTCCTTTGTGCTCGTTGCCTGAGCCAAGTACTCGGTCTGCCCCTCGTAAGAGAAGCCCGCCCTTGATGCCCAGAACTTGTTTATCGGCATGGTGAGTATGCCGCCGAGCTTTCCATAGACCGCATCAACTACAGCCCTTGCAAGGTAAGCTACCGCAACCTTCCCGGAGGTGAGGGAAGGCTCGGGGATGGACTTGTCGGAGATGTTAAGGTCAATGAGGTAAACGCCGGGATCTTCGGCCTCATCAACGCTGGATATAGTCTGAGCACCGAGCTCCCTGCCGAGGAGCCTCTCAGCCTCAAGGAGGGTCTTTTTCTCCCCGTAGATTACGTAGGTTCCCTCCTCTTTAAAGTGCTGGGAGAGCTTTACTATCAGCTCCGGACCCACCCCTGCGGGGTCTCCTATCGTTATGCCAATCCTACTCACTGTACTCAGCCCCGCAGTTCTCCGTCTCCCAAACGACAACCTTCTTCAAGGTTGGGTATCTCTTCTTGAGCTCATCGTAGAGCCACTTCGCAACGTTCTCCGCACTGGGGGAGAAATCAAAGACCTCGTTCAAAAGCCTGTAGTCGGGGAGGAGCTCCCTTAGGAGGCTATCTATCTCAAGGAAATCAATTCCCATGCCACCTTTGTCCAGCTCCTTTGCCTCAACGAAGACCTCCACCTGCCAGGTGTGTCCGTGTAGGGGCTCGGGTGAGCCGTGGTAATCGGTCAAGAAGTGGGCAGCGTTAAACTTTCTCTTCACTCTTATCGTCCAGGGCATTCCTTCTCGCCTCTTTGTAGTGTTTCTTAGATATGTACATCCTTTCGTCGGCGGCTTCTATGAGCCTGTCTATGCTCTCGCCGTCCTGGGGAAAGCAGGCGTACCCCACGCTCAGCGTTATTCTAACACCCTGAAAGTCAAGGTAAAAGTCTGTAGCGAGCCTGTTGGCTACCTCCAAGATATCGGCTCTGTGTTCTATGGGTAGGAATATAAGGAACTCGTCACCTCCCCAGCGGGCTATCATGTCATAGTTCCTGAGGGCTTTCCTGAGCTTTTTCACAACCTGTTTGAGGGCTTCGTCACCCGCATCGTGTCCGTAGGTGTCGTTCACCTTCTTGAAGTCGTTCAAATCAACGAGTAGAACGGCGAACTCGTTCTTGAACCTCCTTGACTTTCTTATCTCCTCGTTGATGTACTCAATTATGAACCTTCTGTTGAAGGCACCCGTTAGGGTATCGTAGAAGGCTGCTTCCTCAAGCTCCTTAAGGGAGCGGACTGAGAGAAGGGCTATGGACAGAGCTATCAAGATAGCTCCCAAGAGGAGTAGTATCTGGGAAAGGGGGAATATGACCTTCCCTGAGACAAGGGTCAGAGCGGAGGGCAGGGCGAGGAGAAGGAAGCCGAGGGAGAGCAACTTAAGAGCTCTCAGAGCCTTGCTTGAACGGGAGAACCAGAAGGAGATGGCTGAGAGAAGTAAGAAGAGAACAAGCTCGTATAGAGGAAGGTCATATATCATCAATCTCCTCTCCCCTCAGGAGACGCTGGGCGTAGTTCACACAGCTCAGAACCATGAAGAGGAGTGCGTGCTTATCCGTATCTTCAAAGCTCTCCTTGACCCAGAGCGTCCCGTCCTCCCGCTCAACCACCGATATATACCTGAAGGCTTCCTGAGCGAGGGCTTTGTTGCTGACCTTCTGGAGGATCTTCTCCTTTACCCAGTCGGGTAAAGGCTTTTCAACTTCAGACATCATCCTACCTCCAGCCTATCGGAAACAAAGAGGGGTTTAACTCCAAAGAGCAACCTCCCGACTCTCCAAAGATAAGTATATCCCACAACGAAATAGGTGTCCTCTTTCAGGTCTTCAAAGATGACGTTTGAGCCGAGGACCTCCCTTCTTTCCCCACCTTCGGAGAGCAGGAGAACGAGAGTGTTGCTGAAGGGAGAGTAAACCTTTATGGTGCTGTCTTCCGTCCAGACAAAGGAGGGCTTTGGGGAGAAGGAAATAAGGTTTGTTCCGTCTTTTAAGGACTGGAGGAAGTCCTCCTTCCCCCTCACCTGTCTGTCCGTAAGGAGGTAGTTCCTCATCAGAAGGAAGGATAGTTCGTAGTCGGGTATGAGGACCCTCTTCCTGACCTCCCTGAGGTAGAGCTTGACGTGGTGGTCAAGA
>NZ_JBWONM010000149.1:0-3090 GCF_056450045.1 Hydrogenivirga sp. | reverse complement strand
GCGGAGGGGGTGGGATTCGAACCCACGGAGGGCTGCGAACCCTCAAGGGATTTCAAATCCCCCGCCTTAGTCCGCTCGGCCACCCCTCCTGAGCTTATCACCCGCCACCGTACTCGCTCTGGTCAATCTCCATCTCAAACTCTTGTATAAAGTGCTCCACAAGATTAACAAGGTCCTGAATGTCCTTCTTCAGGTGGTACTCATAGAGCTCTATCTTCCTCTCATGGAAGTGGTCATCGTCAACGTAGTACCTCACCCTGACGTAGGGAACTCCCGCCTCCGAGTCGTAGCCTTCATCTCCGGGCAAAAGGACATCAACCTCCGTCTGCGTTCCTTCGTTCCTGTTCTTAAATATCTGCTTGAGCTCCAAGACCTTTTCCTTGTATTCTTCCCAGTTATGCTTCATAGTGAAGTTCATTTTAGCACAAGCCGACCACGGGTATGTTCAGGCGGTCAGCCAGACGGAGAAACTTTGTCTTATCAACCATGTAGACCTTTCCAGCCTCAAGGAATAGGGCATCAGCCCCAATCTCCTTCATAAGCTCAAGGGTTTCCATGCCTACCGTAGGTACGTCTATCCTGAAGTCCTGACTCTTCCTTGCTACCTTTACTACCCTCACCCCCTTTCCCCCGAGCTTTCCTCCCCTCCTGATGGTTTCCTGAGTCCCCTCCATAGCCTCAACGGCTACCACCGCTCTCTCCTTTACAACAACGGTCTGACCCACATCAAGCTCCGCTATCTCCTTGGCTATCAAGAAGCCGAACACCCCGTCCTCCATAGCCTCCTCCGATGGCTCCCTCCTCCCCATAACCCCTTCCTCCGAGAGCAGGCTCTCAAGGTAAGGTCTGGGATCAATGAAGCGGAACCCCTCCTCCTCAAGAACCTCCATGAACGCCCTTATAACGTTCGCAGCCCTTCTGTCCTTTGCCCTCCTCAACACGCTGAAAGCTTTCATATCAAAGCTCAGAAGGCTTGAGTACAGGAGGCGGTGCTCAAACTTACCGAGCATGACCACACTTTCAACCCCCTGCTTTCTGAAGGTCTTTATCAATCTGCCCACCTTCCCAGCGGGAAGGTACTCGTCCGCCTCCATGTCAGTTATTCCCTTAACACCGACCACAACGACCTTCTCGCCCTTCTTCTGTGCCTCCTCTTTGAATATTTGGGGAAGTTTACCCTTACCAGCTATCAGTCCAATAGGCATATCAAAAAAATACTTTAAAATATTTCCCTAATGGATGTTCGTCTCGTCATATCTGCCAGCAAGAGTCTAATCCTAAGCTTCCTAATAAAGGATAAGGAGATAGCTCAGGTCAGGGTTGAGAAGAGGAGCGAGAAGAGGCTCGCCGGGAGCATCTTCAAAGGAAAGGTGAGGAGGCTGGCAAAGAGCCTCAACGGAGCCTTTATTGATGTGGGACTTGATAAAGAGGCGTACCTTCCCATAAAGGGTCAGAACGGAAGCTCTGAGGAAGAGAGCTGTTCTCCACCCACCGTTGGTTCGGACATCCTCGTCCAGATGAAGAGGGAACCCATTGAGGATAAGGGGGGAAAGGTTACCTGCAGGATAAGCCTTCCGGGGAGGTACCTCGTTTACCTTCCGGGTGAGAAGAAGGTCCTCCTGTCCTCAAGGATTGAGGGTGAGGAGAAGAAGGAGAGATTGAAGGAGTTTTTAGAAAGCCTCCTTCAGGAGGAGGGCGTTATTGTCAGAACCTCAGCGGAAGGGGCATCGGAGGAGGAGCTCAAGGAGGAGCTGAGCAGGCTGAGGGCTCTTTGGGAGGAGATAAAGGCAAAGGCGTCCTCAATTAAGGTGGGGCTCGTTTATGAAGAGGACCCTTTCTACGTTCAGCTGATACGTGACAACTGGAACGATATATCGGAGATAGTTGTTGACGACAGGGAGCTTTGGGCTGAGCTCCTAAGATACCTTGAATATATGTTCCCAGAGCTCATAGGCAAGGTGAGGTACGTCAAGAACATAAGCGTCTTCTTTAAGAAGTACGACCTTGATAAGGCACTGACCAAGCTCTTCGCCAAGTACGTGTGGCTCAGGGGAGGTGGCTACATAGTGATTGAGGAAACGGAGGCGATGACTGTAATTGATGTTAACAGCGGTTCCGGGTGCGGGGAGACCCTTGAGGAGAACGCCCTGAGAACGAATATTGAAGCTGCCGAGGAGATAGTAAAGCAGATAAAGCTCAGGGACATAGGCGGTATAGTGGTGATTGACTTCATAGATATGAAGGACAGGAAGAACAAGGAGCTTTTGGTAAAGAAGGTGAAGGACCTCTTTGCGGACGAGGGCTCAAAGGTTCACGTTTACGGCATAACCCAGCTCGGTCTCCTTGAGCTTACCAGAAAGAAGGAGACCCCGAGCGTGACCCGCCTTCTATCGGTCAAGTGTACCTACTGCCACGGTAAGGGATTCATAAAGAGCCCGGAGCTTGTGCTCTACGAGATTGAGAAGGAGATAAACTACTTTAAGGGCAGATACCTTGAGCTGAGAGTTAACCCTGTCCTAAAGGACAGGGTGGAGGAGCTCCTTAGGAAGAGCAACATGGAGAGGTGGGTCTCCATAAAGGAGGAGTGCAATGTCCCCCCAGATTACTACGAGATGTTCCTTTCGGGGTGAGCCATGAGGAGAGGAATCTACGTTCTTCTTATCTTCCTCGTGCTCCTATCGGGATGTGCAAAGATAAGCGAGGCTGAGAGGGCTAAGAGGGCACAGGAGTACTACGCCGAGGCTCTGAAGGACTACAAGGAGGGGGACTACGGAGACGCAGCATGGAACTTCAATGAAGCCCTCAAGTACATGGATTACCTGACCCCAAAGCAGATAGAGAACGCTAAGTTTCTCCTTGCAAAGAGCTATTACCTTGACGAAGACTACATAAACGCGGTTGTGAGCCTTGAGGACTACATATTCTACTACCCAAAGCTACCGAGGACTGAGGAGGCATACTACCTGCTCGTTGACAGCTACGTGAAGGTAGCCCCAGACCCTTACAGGGACCAGGAGTACACCTGGAAGGCTATAGATAAGGCTAAGGAGTTCCTCAGCAGGTTTCCCAAGAGCAAGTTCGCCCCAAAGG
>NZ_JBWONM010000148.1:0-6471 GCF_056450045.1 Hydrogenivirga sp. | reverse complement strand
ACATAAGGGACAGGATAAGGGCTTACAGGGAGGCATTTCCCGGTGCCCTGATATGCTATGCGGTGAAGGCTAACTTCAACCCTGAGGTCATAAAGGTGGCGGGGCAGGAGGGAGCTGGTGCAGATATAGTCTCCGGGGGTGAGCTGATAGCGGCACTCAAGGGAGGGATTGAGCCCGAAAAGATAGTTTATGCGGGTGTAGGAAAGACGGTGCCAGAGTTAGAGTTAGCGGTTGAGAAGGAAATCCTCATGTTCAACGTGGAGTCAAGGGACGAGCTCTTCGTTCTGAACGAGGTGGCTGGAAGGCTCGGCAAGAAGGCGAGGATAGCGATAAGGGTTAACCCCGACGTTGACCCTAAGACCCATCCCTACATATCCACGGGCATGAAGAAGAGCAAGTTCGGTGTTGATTTTGAGACAGCAAAGGAGGAGTACAGGCTCGCCAGAGAGCTTGAGAACATCTCAGTGGTTGGACTTCACTGCCACATTGGCTCCCAGCTCCTTGACGTATCCCCCTACAGGGAAGCTGTTGAAAAGGTGGTGAGCCTCTACAGGGAGCTGAGGGATGAAGGCTTTGAGATACGCTACATTGATATAGGCGGGGGTCTCGGTATAAAGTACAAGCCAGAAGACAGGGAGCCCACACCCCAGGAGCTCGCCGAGGTGGTTTTGCCTCTCCTTGAAGGGGTGGAGGCTGAGCTCATCCTTGAACCGGGAAGGTCAATCACCGGCAACGCCGGTCTCTTGATATCTCAGGTTCAGTTCCTCAAAGACAAGGGGATAAAGCACTTCATCATAGTTGATGCGGGGATGAACGACCTCGTGCGACCTGCCATATACGATGCTTACCACCACGTTGTGCCTGTGGAGAGCAAAAACGCTGAACACATAATAGCGGACATAGTTGGTCCTATATGCGAAACGGGAGATTTCCTCGCCAAGGACAGGAGGATAGAGTGGCTTGAGAGGGGAGACTACATAGCGGTCCTCTCAGCAGGAGCCTACGGCTTTGCGATGGCATCCCACTACAACGTCAGACCGAGACCCGCAGAGGTTTTGGTTGACAGGGGTGAGCACAGGCTGATAAGGGAAAGGGAGGATTACGATTATATACTACGTGAAAAGAGTTATTGAAAAGTAATCCTATCCTGTTATATTTAATAGCATGCTTAAAGAGGACAGGCTTGAGGGTTTCATAGAGAGGTGCAGACAGGCTGGGCTTAAGATAACACCTCAGAGGGTCGCGGTTTACGAGATACTCCTAAACTCACCCCATCACCCTACCGTTGAGGAGATATACGAGGAGGTAAAGAAGAGGTATCCCTTCGTGTCCCTTGCTACCGTTTACAGAACCGTTGAGACCCTTGAGCAGATGGGCTTAGCCAAGAAGGTCTGCTATTGGGGAAGCTCGGCGAGATACGATGCCAATACGGAGGAGCACCACCACCTCATATGCATCCGGTGCGGGGCTATCAAGGATATATACATAGAGGACAGCCTGAGCATACCCAGAGAGCTTGAAGGCTTCAGGACTGAGGGCTACTCGGTCAACATATACGGTCTTTGCCCAAGCTGTAAAGAGGCTCAGCCGGACACGTAAGCACCCATTCCCTTGAACTTCTCCATCCTCTCGGAAAGCAGGGTCTGGGTGTCCTTCTGACACAGCTCCTTCAAACACCTCTTTATATGGTAGGCAACCACTCGGGCAGACCTTCTGTGGTCCCAGTGGGCTGCACCGAAGGGCTCCCTTATTATGCAGTCAACGACCCCGAGCTCATAGAGGTCTCTCGCCGTCAACTTGAGAGCCTTCGCCGCCTCCTTTACCCTGTCCTGTTCCTTCCACAGTATTGCCGCACAGCCCTCAGGTGATATCACAGAGTAGTAGGCGTTCTCCATTATGCATATCCTATCCGCAACGCCAAGAGCTAAGGCTCCTCCCGAACCACCTTCCCCTATCACAACAGCGACGGTTGGAACCTTCAGATAACCCATAGTGAGCATGCTCTCCGCTATAGCCTCCGACTGACCCCTCTCTTCAGCACCAATGCCAGGATATGCCCCCGGAGTGTCTATGAAGGTTATAAGTGGCATCCTGTACCTCTCGGCAAGC
Organism: Hydrogenivirga sp.; assembly: GCF_056450045.1. NCBI lineage: Bacteria > Pseudomonadati > Aquificota > Aquificia > Aquificales > Aquificaceae > Hydrogenivirga > Hydrogenivirga sp. The sequence goes on along the minus strand of NZ_JBWONM010000148.1, from coordinate 4,362 downwards.
TTCATGACCCTGATAGCCTTCCTGTAGCCCTCAGGATGGGGCATACCGAAGTTTCTCTCTATCTTCTCCTGGGTTCCCCTTCCCTTCTCGTGCCCGATGACGGCAACGGGCATGTCCCGGAAGTAGCCAAAGCCAGCCACAACAGCCTTGTCATCGGCAAACCTTCTGTCCCCGTGGAGCTCAATAAAGCCCCTTATCATGAGCTTTATGTAGTCGGTGGTGTGAGGTCTTTTGGGGTGTCTCGCCAGCTGAACCCTGTCCCAGGGGGAGAGGTTGGAGTAAGCCTTTCTCGCCTTCTCCCTGAACTCTCTCTGAAGGCTCCTTAATTCCCCCTCAACATCCCCGTTTCCCGAACGCAAGAGGGCGGAGAGGTTATCTATCTTCTCCTTAAGCTCAAGGAGCCTCTTCTCATACTCAAGGTACATTCTCAAGATTATACATCATGGATGGGGACGTGCATTTATGAGCACGGTATTGTCATATTTTATAAGCGGGTGTATATTAATAGTGGAGGTAAAGAGATGGAGTACACGGAAAGAGAAGCGGAAAGGCTCTTTGAAGAGGCTTACAACCTTCACATGATGGGTGAGATAGACAAGGCTATAGAGCTTTACAAGCAGTCAATAGAGATACAGCCCACCGCCAAGGCTTACACCTTCCTCGGCTGGGCTTACAGCATGAAGAAAGATTATGAAAAGGCTATTGAGTCCTGTAAGAGGGCTATTGAGATTGACCCAGATTTTGGCAACCCCTACAACGACATAGGAGCCTACCTTATAGAGCAGGGTAGGTTTGAGGAGGCAGTGCCCTGGCTAAAGCAAGCAATAGTTGCTAAGAACTACGAGCCGAGGCACTTCCCCCATATGAACCTTGCAAGGGCTTACATGGCTATGGGAAAGCTCTACGATGCCCTTGAGGAGGCAAACAGGGCTTTAGAGATAGAGCCCGACTACAGACCAGCCCACGTAATCAAGCACCAGATCCTCGGTATGCTAAACTGAGTAGCTCTGCGGGCTTTTTTAAGAAAAAGTCGGGCTCAACAGCCCCGTTCTTGACGTAGCCCCAGAGGGCAAGGGCGGTGAAGGTTCCAGCACCTCTGCCAGCCCTTATGTCCGCTTCGGTATCCCCGACCATAAGAGCGGATGAAGGCTTCACACCTATGAACTCAAGAGCTTTCACAACGGGAAGGGGAGAGGGCTTCTTCTCGGAGAAGGTATCACCCCCAACAACGAGGTCAAAGAAATCAAGAAGTCCCAGCCTTCTGAGTATCTCAAGGGAGAGCTCCTCAAGCTTGTTGGTAACAACTACCAGGCTCAAGCCCCCCTCCTTTAGAGACCTCAGAACCTCCTCCACTCCCGGGTAAGGGCGTGTATAGACAACAGGGTTTGAGAGGTAGTGCTTCCTGAAGACCTTAACGTGCTCCTCCCTGAACTCATCTCCGAGGACCCTCTCAAGGAGAAGCCTGACTCCCCCACCTATGAGAGGACGAACATCGGGAGGCATCTTCTCAGAGAGTCCCAGGTCTTCAAGGGTGAGCCTGAGAGCTAGGGCTATATCGTCCGCTGAGTCTATCAGGGTTCCGTCAAGGTCAAAGAGAAAAGCTCTCATGCGCAGCCTTTCTTCTTTATATAGGTGTTCACATCCTCGGTCTTGTAAGCCTGTGTCTTGACGTAATCAATTATGCACACAAGCTGGGAGGGGTAAAGGTAGCCGGGAACCTGAAGTATTATGTTCCCCTCCCTGTCGTAGAAGATCAGGTTCGGGAAGGAGAGGGCGTTCAGGGTCTTTGCAAGCTCGTTCTCTGTAGTCTCAATAATCTTTCCGCCGAAGTTAGCCTTTACCGGCGTATAGCTTTCGTAGAGTATCCTGTAGAGGTCTATGTCCTTTAGGGCTTCCTGCAGGCTCTTTTCGGTCCTTATGTCCCTGTCAAGCTGCTTGCAGTATATACAGCTCTTACTCTCTACGATGAGCAGTGCATACTCCTTCTTGGGAATAAGGACCTTCTCCGACACCCCTTCCTTATCCTGAACTGCAGGTGAGGTGCTCTCCTTTGGAGATTCGCAGGAAAGGAGCAAGCCTCCAAGAGCCACAAGGACTATGAAAAGCCTCAGCATACCAACCTCCAGAATAGAAAGGATAGGCAAAAATCACAGGCTTTCAAGGGCATCCCTTATCCTCTCTATTCCCTTCTCTATGTTCTCCATGCTGGTAGCGTAGGACAGCCTCAGATAGCCTTCAGCACCGAAGGGAGAGCCGGGAACGCAGGCAACCTTAGCCCTTTCAAGGAGAAACTCGGCGAGCTTTACATCGCCCCCCAGACCCTTTGAGTAGTGGGAGAAGTTTGGGAATATATAAAAGGACCCTTCGGGTTTGACGACGCTGACATGAGGTATTGAGGACAGAAGCTCGTAAGCCCTGTCTCTGCGCCTGCGAAACTCAGCCTTCATCTTCTCAACGTACCCCTTTGAGTTCGGGTTCCTGAGAGCCTCAAGGGCTCCATACTGGGCAAAGGTGGTTACGTTTGAAACGGTCTGGCTGTTGAGATTTGCTATTACCCTTGCGTACTCCTCGGGGCAGGCAACGTAACCCACCCTCCAGCCCGTCATTGAGTAGGTTTTAGAGAAGGCGTTCACCGTGAAGGTTATATTCCTTACCTCTTCAGAGAAAGAGGCTACGCTAACAAACTCCCTCTCGTAAACGAAAGCTTCATAACACTCGTCGGATATTATAAAGACCCCCCTATCAAGGCAGAGCTCAGATATCTTCTCAAGCTCCCGGGGCGGATAAACAGCACCCGTTGGGTTGTTGGGGGAGTTTATAACTATAGCCTTGGTCCTTGGGGTTATGTAGCGGGCTATATCCTCAGCTGTGGGAACGAAGCCCCTTTCCTCAGATAGGGGGACTACAACGGGAACACCTCCAAGAAGGCGTATCTGTTCGGGATAGGTCACCCAGTAAGGGGAAAGGAGTAGGACCTCGTCACCTTCGTTGAGTATGCTCATAAATATAAGGAAGAGGACCATCTTGGCGCCCGTGGAGATGACTATCTCCGTAGGCTTGTACTCAACCCCATTCTCCTTGAGGAGCTTCTGGGCAAGTGCCTCCCTTAGCTCCGGTATTCCAGCTGAGGGGGCGTACTTTGTCCTTCCCTCCTTCAGAGCCCTTATACAGGCATCCTTAACGAAGTCGGGAGTATCAAAGTCGGGCTCGCCCGCGCCGAAGCCTATCACGTCAACGCCCTTGCTCCTGAGCTCCTTAGCCTTTGCGGTTATCGTGAGGGTAGCAGATGGCTTGAGCTGTGAAACCCTTTCGGAGAGCATAGGTAAATTATAGCTTACACAAGCCCTTCCTTTACAAGGAGCTCCGCTATCTGGACAGTATTGGTTGCCGCCCCTTTACGGATGTTGTCAGCCACAACCCACATAGCAAGCCCAGGGACAAAGGCTATGTCCTCCCTTATCCTTCCAACAAATACCTCGTCCCTGCCCTGGGCGTCTATAGCCAGGGGGTATTCTCCCTGAGCAGGGCTATCAACCACAACAACCCCCGGAGCCCTGCTGAGGATATCCCGCGCCTTCTCGGGGGATAGAGCCTTGGAAGTCTCCATGTGAACAGCCTCTGAGTGGGAGTAAAAGACTGGAACCCTGACAGCGGTCGCGGAAACCTTTATGTCGGGGTCGTGCATGATCCTGCGGGTCTCGTTGAGCATCTTCATCTCTTCTCTCGTGTAGTCGTTTTCCAAGAAGACGTCTATGTGAGGAACGCAGTTGAAGGCTATCTGCTTGGCTATGTGCTTTGGCTCTGGGATGGGTCTTCCTTCACACCACGCTCTGGTCTGCTCTTCCAGCTCCCTTATCGCCTTCGCTCCAGCACCTGAGACCGACTGGTAGGTTGCAACCACAACCCTCTTTACACCCGCATAGTCGTAGATCGGTTTGAGGGCAACGACCATCTGAATCGTAGAGCAGTTGGGGTTCGCTATTATGCGCTTCTTGTGAAAGTCTTTGACGTCCTCTGGATTTACCTCCGGCACCACGAGGGGAACATCGGGGTCCATCCTCCCGGCGGAGGAGTTGTCAACGACAACAGCACCATCTTGTGCAAACCTCGGAGCGAAGTCTTTACTTATTGAACCCCCCGCTGAGAAGAGGGCTATATCTATCCACTTAAAGGAAGGCTCTTTTGTGAGCGCTCTGACCTCGTGCTCTTTCCCCCTGAAGGTGAGCCTCTGACCCTCCGACCTCTCGCTGGCAAAGAGGACAAGCTCATCAACGGGGAAGTTCCTCTCCTCAAGAACCTTCAGGAAGGTCCTTCCAACCTCTCCGGTGGCTCCAACTATCGCAACCCTGTAGCCCATGGGGA
>NZ_JBWONM010000147.1:0-4403 GCF_056450045.1 Hydrogenivirga sp. | reverse complement strand
TTTGCAACTACGTAATCAAATCTCTCATTTATGAACTTATCCTCATGGTAAGAGTCTCCAAGCCTTATGTCTCCTGTAACTCCCCTTATTGCAAGGTTCATCTTGCAGAGCTTCCAGGGCAGGGCTTTAGATTCCTGTCCGTGAATGGAGAGGCAGTACCTGTTTAGACCTTCCTCTTCTAACTTTTTTAGAGCGGAAACAAAGAAGCCACCGCTACCGCAGGCGGGGTCAAATATGGAGCCACACTTAACGTCAAGGACTTTTACTATAAGCCTTGTAATAGACCTCGGGGTGTAGAACTCCCCTCCCTTTTTCCCTTCAACCTCTGTGAACTTGCCAAGGAAGTATTCGTATATCTCACCGAATATATCTCTTGCCCTGTGCCCGTCTCCAAAGTTTATATCTGTGAAGAGGTTTATAAGATATGCCAGATCTTCGTGGGAGAGGTTGACCCTTGGGTCGGTGTATATCTTGGGCACAACGTCTTTCAGCTTTTCGGGATACTTGTTTTCCAATATCTCAATCGCCCTGTTTATCAACTCCCCTATATTTTCCCTGTGGGCGTTGTCTCTTAAGTAGTTCCAGTGGGCTTCCTCGGGAACAAAGAGGATACCCTCCTCTAAGTAGTAGTCCTCATCTATTAATGCTTCCTTTCTATCCGCCGGATTCTCTATATAATCTGGGGAGCTGGGATTTGAGAACTTTTCCTTCAATTCCTCCCTCCGCCTGTCAAAGGCGTAAGAGATGTAGCGGAGGAAGATAAGCCCAAGGACAACGTACTTGTAATCGTGGACTTCAACCTTCTTTCTTAACTTATCCGCCGCACTCCAGAGCTTATTCTCAAGCTCTTTTATGTTGGAAATTTCCATACAGGATTAATTCTACCAGCTTGGATCGATTGCAGTAAAATTACCTCCCATGGATGTGAGTCCGGAGCTCCTTGAGAAGTGGGATAAAGAGTACTTCTGGCATCCCTTTACCCAGATGAAGGTTTACAGGGAGGAAGAGAACATAATCTTTGAAAGGGGAGAGGGTGTTTACCTCTGGGACGTAAAGGGAAGGAAATACATAGACGCCATCTCCTCCCTATGGTGCAACGTCCATGGGCACAACCACCCAAAGCTCAACAGGGCTATAGAAGAACAGCTCAAAAAGGTAGCCCACACGACGACCCTCGGGAGCTCAAACGTCCCCGCCATACTCCTTGCCAAGAGGCTCGTTGATATAGCACCTGAGGGGCTCACCAAGGTCTTTTACTCCGAAGACGGGGCCGAGGCTGTGGAGATCGCCCTGAAGATGGCTTACCACTACTGGAGGAATAAGGGGGAGGAGAGAAGGGTCTTCATCACCCTCTCGGAAGCCTACCACGGGGACACCATAGGGGCTGTAAGCGTTGGTGGAATAGACCTGTTCCACGGTACTTACAGAGACCTCCTCTTTGAGACCATACGCCTCCCATCCCCCTACCTTTACTGCAAGAAGGAGTTCGGGGAGCTAAGTCAGACCTGCACCGCGGACCTGATAATAAAGCTTCAGGAGCTTCTGAGGGCGAGAAGGGACGTTGTGGCTGTGGTGATTGAGAGCGGTATTCAGGCTGCAGCCGGGATGCTTCCCTACCCGAAGGGTTTTATGAAGGAGGTAAGGGAGCTGACTAAAAAGCACAACGTTCTCCTTATAGTGGATGAGGTGGCTACCGGCTTTGGAAGAACGGGAACCATGTTCTACTGTGAGCAGGAGGGGGTGAGTCCGGACTTCATGTGTCTCGGAAAGGGTATAACGGGAGGCTATCTTCCCCTCGCTGCCACGCTGACTACCGATGAGGTCTATGAAGCCTTCCTGGGGGAGTTCGGGGATGCGAAGCACTTCTACCACGGGCACACCTACACGGGGAACAACCTCGCCTGCGCGGTTTCCCTTGCTAACCTTGAGGTCTTTGAGGAGGAGAAAACCCTTGAAAAGCTGAAGCCCAAGATAGAGCTCCTCACCGAGAGGCTGAAGGAGTTCTGGGAGCTTCCCCATGTGGGGGACGTCAGACAGCTGGGCTTTATGGCTGGTATAGAGCTCGTCAAGGACAGGGAGAGGGGAGAACCCTTTCCCTACGGTGAGAGGACAGGCTTTAAGGTGGCGAGGAGGTGCTGGGAAAAGGGTGTCTTCCTGAGACCCTTGGGCGATGTCATGGTCCTGATGATGCCCTTAGTTATATCGGAAGAGGACATGAACTACGTTATAGATACTCTCAAGGAGGCTATAGGGGAGCTCTAAGCGAGAATTCTTTCAAGGAGATGAGCCTTTTTCATTCTGAGAGCCTCAGGTCCTAAGAGGAATGCTCCGAAGGTCCTCAGTATCCTGTCGTCCATAAGAAAGCCTCCCCTGTTTCCTTCAAGCCTCTTTATTACCTGCTTGCTCTCCCTCTCAACCCTTCCTCTGTCGGAGGGGTACCTGTAGGTTGTGAGGACCTCCTCTATCCTCCTCTCAAGGTTTTCTCCAAAGTGTTCTCTCAGGTACATTAAGAACTCATCCACCTTACCGCCGATAGGCGGTGCTTTTAAACCCTCTTCCTGAAGGAGCCTCTTCAGGAGATTAGCCCTTATGTGTCCTATACCCTTTATACCGCCAAGGGAGGAAAACTCCTCTGTTAGACCGTACTTGACCGAGTGGGCGAGCTTGATTATCTCTTCGTTGCTCCAGCTTATGTCCCCAAAGCTCCTTATGTCTAAAAGGACCCTTATAAGGTGGAGGGTATCCGTCCCGAGGTAGGACAGCTCACCCGGAGGGTGTTGTATGTTGGGGTACTTGAAGGTGAGCCCCTCTATGTAAAAGAGGAACTGGTGGGTGTTGTCCTCAAAGCACTCCCCTCCGCAGTGGGCGAGCTTGCTCCTTATGTAAAACTCGTCCTCTGGAAAGCTCTCTCCCCTTTTGACGAACTCGTACAGTCCATCAAAGCGCTTTACAAAGAGCAGGGGTCTTATAACGACCACCTTCTCCAGACCGAGGAGCTTCCGGCGGAGGAACTCCTCGTAGCTAACCGGAGACATGCCCGACCTGACGCAGAAGAGGGCTTTGTCCGAGAGTCTTTTCCCCTCAATGTAGCCCCTCTCCTCAAGCCACTCGTATATATCATCAATGATGGGGTCTTGGGAGTAGTCTTTTAGGGAGAAGGTTCTCTTTAGAAACTTCCTGAAGTTCTTTCCCTCATGGAGGAAACCTATCAGTATGAAGAGGCTGAGTACCTTCTCAAGCTCATCGCTCAGCTCTCCCTCTCCCACGCTCCTTTTGAGGTAGGGCTCAAACTCACCCTCAACGCTCCTCTTTATCTCCTCCTCAAGGACGTGGGGCTTTGCACCGTAGGGCAGTATGTAGGAGTACCCCCTCTCCTTTATCCCCAGCCTACCCGCCCTTCCCTCCATCTGGAGGATGTCAAGCTGGGATGGGAAGACCTTCCACCTTCCCTCCTTCCTGTCGTAGAAGGCTCTAACCCCTATGATCACTGTATCCGCGGGGAGATTGACCCCGTAAGCGAGGGTATGGGTTGCCACGAGAACAGGAAGCTCTCCCTTCCTGAAGGCTTTCTCTATCTCCTCCCTCTCCTCCTTGGGTATGTCTGCGTTGTGGAAGGCAAGCTCAATCTCTTGCCTTTCCTTCTTCTCAAAGGGAGTTGTCTCGTTCATTATTCCTATCTTTTCCTCATTTGCAAGCTCAAGGACCTTCCAGCCCACGTTCTTCTTGTGGACAAAGAGTATAACCTGCTCGTCTGGCTTCTTCAGTTCGTATAGGGCGCTCAGGAGCTTTCCCGCGAGCCTTTCGTCCTGGTCTCTTGGCTTTCTGAACTCCCTGAACTCTGTCAGTGGGATTATCTTCCTCTCAAGGGGTACGGGTCTCCACAGCGACTCTATGAAGAGCTCCGCTCCCATCCACTTGGCGAGCCTTTCACTTCCCGGGAGGGTTGCGGAAAGCCCCAGCATATCCGTTCCTCTCTCTAAGAGATAGGCGATGATCTCCTCAAGAACCCATCCCCTTGAGCTCATAAGGTGGTGAATCTCATCTATGACCACCGCCTCAGCCTCCATAGCCCAGGAGAGCTTGTTCCTCAGGGCGAGGGAGAGGTTTTCATAGGTTGCTACCACTATGTCAGAGCTCGCAGTCTTGTATATCTCAAGGATGTCTCCTGTTCTTATATCTACCTTTTTATTGAAGAGTCTTCTAAGCTCAAGAGCCTTCTCATAGACGAGGGACTTCGTAGGTGCGGTGTAAACCTTCCTTCCCCTGCGCTCCTTGAGGAAGAAGTAGGCTATCAGGCTCTTCCCTGCGGAGGTCGGAGCGCTTACAAGGGCGTTTCCCTTTCTGTACTTCTTAAAAAATAGCGTCTGTATGGGGTTCAGGAGCTCATAAGGAAGGTCTTCCCC
>NZ_JBWONM010000146.1:0-3560 GCF_056450045.1 Hydrogenivirga sp. | reverse complement strand
CCTGACCTACGAACTCACTCCAATCAAAGTCGGGAACACGGTAGAGGTCTATGTGTATCAACTTACCCCTCTTCGTGGGGTACTCGTTAACTATGGTGAAGGTCGGGCTTCTGACCTGATAGCCATCCTCTATGCCGAGCCCTCTCGCCAGACCTCTGATGAGGGTCGTCTTTCCAGCTCCGAGCTCACCCTTAAGACAGATTACTTCATTGCCCCGGAGCTCCTTTGCAAGAGAAACCCCCAGCTCTTCCATCTGCTGGGGGTCCTTTATCAGATACTCTCTCAATCCTCTGCTTACTGGTAGCTGTTGTCCTCCTTGTGGGGCACTATCCTCATGATAGACTCGTCGGGGTTAACCTGGTCACCGACCTTTGCGAATATCTGCTTTACTATACCGTCCATAGGGGCGTGTATCTCGTTCTCCATCTTCATAGCCTCAACTATTGCAACGGTCTGTCCCTGTTCAACGGGCTGACCTTCCTCCACGAGGATCTTGGCAACCTTTCCGGGCATAGGAGGTGTTACGTCCCCGGGCTCGGAAGCCTTTGGAATTCCTCCCTCTGCAGGTGCACCTACCGCCTGGGTCGCTCCTGTGCCTGCAGGTATAGCCTCCCTCTGGGGAAAGAGCTGTATCTCCTCAAGCCTTCCATCCACCCTGACGTAGTACTTCCTCGGTTTGCCGGGCTGGTCCTCAAGGGAGACTCCTTCAACCTTAACCTTGAACTTATCCCCGTGATAGACGATCTCAAACTCAACGGGAGCGGCACCTACAACCTTTCCAGCTTCTGTCTCCGCGAGCTCGGGAAGCTCCTCCACAGGCTCTGGGTGAAGCTCTCCCTTTTCCCTGAGGGTAAGGAACTCCTTAGCCTGCATCGGGAAGAGAATGTAGAGCAGTATCTCCTCTTCTGTCGGTTCCCTTCCTAAGAGCTTTTCAACCTCTGTCCTTGCCTTGTCCCATTCCTCCTGGTCCGCAAGGTCTCCCGGTCTTATGGAGAAGTCGGGCTCCTTACCTGGTCCGAGTATCTTCTCCACGAGCTCCTTTGAGAGGGGTCCGGGAGGCTTCCCGTACTTACCCTCAACGTAGTCCCTGACCTCCTTTGTTATGGTCTTGTACCTCTCACCGGTGATGACGTTCAGAACCGCTTGAACACCAACTATCTGGGAGGAAGGGGTTAGAAGGGGCGGATAGCCAAGGTCCTTCTCAACGTTGGGAACCTCGGCGAGGGCTTCCTCTATCTTGTCAAGGGCGTTCGCCTCCATCAGCTGGGCTACCATGTTGGATATCATCCCGCCGGGTATCTTGTGAATGAGGACCTGAGCGTTCACCCCAGCGTACTCGGTTTCGTACTTCTTGTACTTTCTCTTCATCTTCTTTGCCTCTTCTGCAGCTTCGGCTATCTTGGCCAGGTCAAGTCCTGTATCAAAGGGCGTGTCCTGAAGGGCGGCAACTATCGTTTCTGTTGCGGGGTGGGAGGAGCCGAAGGCTAAGGGAGAGAGAACTGTGTCAAGCATGTCAACACCGGCGAGAACCGCCATCATGTGGTTTATGGTCGCCATACCGCTCATGTCGTGGTTGTGGAGGAGGACGGGTATCTGACCGTCGGTAGCTTCCTTTATACCCTTTATTATTTGATAGCACTCAAAGGGGGGCATTATGCCGGTGGCATCCTTAAAGGATATCCAGTCGGGTTCCATATCGGCGAGCTCCTTGGCATACTCCATCCATCTCTCGTAGGTGTGAACGGGAGAACGGGTGTAGCTTATCTCAGCGTGAACCTCACCCCCGAACTCCTTTATAGCCTTTACAGCCACCTCTATGTTCCTGTTGTCGTTGAGAGAGTCAAAGACTCTGAAAACGGTTATGCCGTTGGCTATACACCTCTCCACAAACTTCTTGACGGTCTTGTCTGAACGCGGCCTGTAGCCGACTATGTTTTGCCCCCTGAAGAGCATCTGGAGCTTTGTGTTGGGCATCACCTCCTTTATGCGCCTGAGCCTCTCCCAAGGGTCCTCCTTAAGGTATCTGAGACAGACGTCGTAGGTAGCTCCGCCCCAGACCTCAACGGCGTAGAAGCCGCACTTGTCCAGCTTCTCACAGAGAGGCAGGAGGTCATCGGTCCTCACCCTTGTGGCGAGCTTACACTGCTGACCATCACGGGGAGTAAGGTCCGATATATGTATCTTCTTTTTAAAGCCTTTCTTTTCGTATTCCTTCATCTTCTCCCTGATCTCTTCCATAAGCTCAACCATCTAAGCACCTCCTCAATGTGATTTACTTTCAGGAAGATTTTTTATGTTCCATGCAGCATAGAAGAGCATAACCGCAAGAGCTATAACAACGAGAATACTGAAAAGTTCAACCATCTTCATTTTTCAGCCTCCTTAGGAGATAACCTATGCGCAGGGTAACAGATATGAAAGCAGAAATGAATCCAAATTCCACAACGGCACCAAGAAGGAAAAGCACAGCTTCCAAACCTGTTCGCATATTCATAAGCAAGGCAACAGTCCCACCACCTACCGCTATTATGAAGGCTGAAACAACCTTGAGCACCTCCACGTACACCCTAAGCTCCTCTACTACAGAGTTCTTTTCCATCTCAAAGACCATGGTAAGAGGCTATAACAGCGGAAAGGAAGGCAACAAAGTCCTCCTTGTCCCTGTGCTCTTTGTAATCAAATACCTGCGGGTGCTCTTCAAGATACTTGGTTGTGAACTTGCCCGCCCTGAAGTCCGGCTCCTTCATTATCTCAATAAGGAGCGGTATGGTGGTCTTCACTCCCGTTATCTCATAGGTCTCCAGTGCCGCCTTCATCCTGTCAACCGCTATCTCCCACTCCGGAGCCCACACTATCAGCTTCGCTATCATTGAGTCGTAGTAGGGGGTAACCTCAAAACCCCTTGAAGCTGCGTGCTCAACCCTTATACCGAAACCTCCGGGCACATAGTAGCGTTCAATCATCCCCACCGACGGGGCGAAGTTGTGCTTGGGGTCTTCGGCGTTTATCCTGCACTCTATTGAGTAGCCTCTGAAGTCTATATCCTCTTGAGAGTACTTGAGCTTCTCCCCTGCGGCTATCCTGAGTTGCCACTTGACTATGTCAATCCCGGTCACCATCTCGGTCACGGGGTGCTCAACCTGAACACGGGTGTTCATCTCAATGAAGTACAGGTTACCTTCTTCGTCCGCTATGAACTCCATGGTCCCCGCGTTGTAGTAGCCTATCTCCTTCGCAGCCTTGGCGACTATGTTCCCGTAGTGCTCCCTCTTCTCGGGGCTCAGGAGCAGGGAAGGGGCTATCTCCACGAGCTTCTGGTTTCTCCTCTGGATTGAGCAGTCCCTCTCTCCGAGGTGTATGACGTTCCCGTACTTGTCCCCGAGAACCTGAAACTCTATGTGGCGCGGATTCTCTATGAACTTCTCAAGCAGGAGGTCTCCCTTTCCGAAAGCCTTCTGAGCTTCGTTGTAGGCACTCTCGTAGTTCTTTACGAGCTCCTCTTCGTTCCTGCATATCCTTATTCCTCTACCACCGCCTCCGGCGGTCGCTTTGAGAAGAAC
>NZ_JBWONM010000145.1:0-4718 GCF_056450045.1 Hydrogenivirga sp. | reverse complement strand
CCTTTACCTCGGTGACAGTCATACCGCCTATGCCTATCTCAACGAGGGCGTCCTTAACCTCGTCAAGCTTGAAGGGTTTGATGATAGCCTCAATCTTCTTCATCTTCCTTCCTCCTTGTCCTAACATGTGCAAAGAGCGTGCCAAAAATCTGAGAGCTCTCCTCTAATTGATATTAGAGCTAACCTCCCTCTCCAGAGAGAACTTTTTTAGGTAAAAATGTTTACAAAATTGTAAAGATGTTAACACTTCCCTTCTGAGCTCTGTGAACTTTAATTATTACTGTGGAATGCTCCAAGCTCATAGTCCTTACGGAGGGAGCCGACCTTGATGCCCTCTCGGCTGCCTTGGGAGTTCAGAAGCTCTTCCCAGACTCCTGCCTTCTGAGTCCCAGATACCTCTCCAAGAGGGCAGGGCTGGTGTTCAGAGACTTCAAACACCTCTTCAGGGTGAGCGAGGACTGCCCGGAGAGGTTCGTTCTCGTGCTTACAGACACGAGATACTTTCCTGAGGAGGTCCCAAAGGACAGGGTAGAGGGGGTTATAGTCTACGACCACCATCCCACCGGAGATATAGAGGAGTATGAGGGTAAGGTTGATAGGGTTGGGGCGGCGACAACCCTTGTGGTTGAAGAGCTGATGCATAGGGACGCTGATCTCAGCCCAGAGGAGGCAACCGTTATAGCCCTCGGCATATACGAGGATACTGGTAACTTTACCTACGAGGGAACTACCGAGAGAGACCTGAGGGCTGCCTCCTGGCTCCTTTCCAAGGGTGCGGACCTGAAGCTCATAAGGAGGTACATGCTGGAGTCCTTCACGAAGGAGCAGATAGAGATAGTGAGGAGGATCCTTTCCTCAATAGAGAAGCTCTACCTTGATGACAGGGAGATAGTCATAGCGACCGCTGTTCTTGAGAAGTACGAGCCCGATGTGAACTCTCTGCTCTATGAGATAAAGGATCTAAAGGAGGCTGATGCCTTCTTCGTGATAATAGAGGCTCAGAACAAGACCTACGTCTTCGGGAGGTCCCAGACCAAGGATATAGACGCTGGGAAGATACTCTCCCAGTTCGGAGGGGGTGGGCATCCGGAGGCAGGCGCTACAAAGCTTGAAAACGTCTCTGCGGCGAGGGTTAAGAACCTCCTCATAAGCTACATAAAGGGGATAAAGCCTCCGAAGCTGAGGGTGGGGGACATAATGAGCTCACCTCCCTTCCTGCTCTCCGAGCACCTGTCGGTAAGGGACGCCCTCATGGAGCTCTCCGAGAGGGGGTTTGCCAACGCTCCAGTTATAGACAGGGAGGGCAACCTTATAGGAATAGTGTCCAAGAAGGCTCTCCTCAAGCTCTCCAGGCTCTATCCCGACGAGCCTGTCGGGGAGTTTGTCAGCAAAGACTTCACCACCCTCTCTCCCGATTCCCCGGTGTGGGAGGCTGAGGAGGTGCTTACCAAGTTCGGTCAGAAGCTGATACCCGTCGTTGAAGATGGAACGGTTGTTGGAGTTGTCACAAGGCTTGACATACTCCACAGGATGAAGGAAGACCTGGGAGAGCTCAAAGCCTCCCACAGGAACATCTCAGTTCCAAAGAATATAGAGCCCATATGCAGGGAGACTGGAGAGATAGCCAAGGGCTTGGGCTACCGCGCCTACATAGTGGGTGGTGTTGTAAGGGATATCCTTCTGGGTAAGGAGGTCTGGGACCTTGATATCGTTGTTGAGGGTGATGCCCTGAGCGTAGCTCAAAGGCTCGCTGAACGCCACGGTGTTAAGGTGCACACCTTCCCGGAGTTCGGAACAGCCCACGTCAAGGTCGGTGCCCTCAAGCTTGAGTTTGCGACCGCAAGGAGAGAAACCTACCCAAGACCGGGAGCCTATCCAAAGGTGGAGAAGGCTTCCCTAAAAGAGGACCTCGTTAGAAGGGACTTCACTATCAACGCGATGGCTGTATCCATAAACCCCGATGACTTCGGAACCCTGATTGATTACTTCGGTGGTATAAGGGACCTCAAAGACAAGATAGTAAGGGTTCTCCACCCCGTGAGCTTCATAGAGGACCCCGTCAGGATACTGAGGGCGCTTAGATTCGCCGGGAGGCTGGGGTTCAAGCTTTCCAAGAGCACGGACAGGCTCCTGAGGCAGGCGGTCAACCTCGGCATGCTTGAGGAAGCCCCCACTGGCAGGATAATGAACGAGATAAGGCTCGCCCTGCGAGAGGACAGGCTCTTGGATATATTAGCCCTCTACAGGAAGTACAAGGTTCTTGAGCACGTTATCAAGGGCTTCCAGTGGACCCAGAGCCTTGAGGACAGGCTGATAAGCCTCAAGAAGGTCGTTGACTGGCACTCCTTGGAGTTCCCTTCCGAGAGGATAGACTACGGCTGGGTTTTCCTCATGGTCCTTCTATCAACGGTAAAGCAGGAGGTCAGCGCGGAGTTCCTGAGGAGGGTGTCTGCTCCAGCCTGGGTGAGGGAGAACATGCCCCTCATATACACCAGTCTTGGCTTTCTGAAAAGGAAGCTCAGGGAGGCAAGGAAGAGCTCGGAGGTGTACAGGGTGCTTAAGAAGGTTCACCTTTCCCTCATCCTCATACTCATGACCTGCGAAGATATCAGGGAGAAGGTCAGGTCCTACCTTGAGAAGCTGAGGTTCGTGAAGGTTCCGCCTGAGAGGATAGCGAAGCTCAAGGAAGAGGGGCTTGAGGGCAGGGAGCTCGGTCAGGAGATTGAGAGGATAAAAGAGGAGCTCATGGACGAATATCCTTTATAATTGAGAAATCATGAAGCTTGCATTCTTCAAGGTGGGAGAACTCCAGGGTAGTCTGAAGCACATCAGGGCTTTGCTCGGATATCTTCAGGAGAGGGGAGTTGAGGTCAGGGAGATAGAGCTTGACCCTCAGAACGTTCAGAGAGCTGTTGACGAGCTAAACGAGTTCAGACCTGAGTTCACCTTAGACCTGAACGCCACGGGGATAATAGTGGGTGAGCAGGAGGGGAAGAAGCTCCCCCTCTACGACATCTTCGGCTTCGTCCACTTCTCCCTCTTTACCGAGGACCCACTCCTTCACTTTCCCAACATCCATGGACTTGACAGCAACAGGAACATGGTAGCCCTCGTAACGGATATAAAGTACGTTGACAGCCTAAAGTTTCTCGGTGTTGATAACATAAGCTATATAACCCCCTTCCTTGACTTCTCCCTCTTCCCCCAGCCCTCGGAGGAGAGGGATATAGAGATAGCCTTCCTCGGACCTGTGATAGACCCTCAGGTGGTCATAAACCAGGTCAGCCAGAATCTCCCCGAAAGCATTATGCCCCTTTTCATAGAGACGGGCGAGTATATGTTCAGAAACCCGGAGGTGAACGTCCTTACAGCCTTCAACTATGTCTTCGGACTCTTCAATCCCCAGGTTCAGCAGGAGTTCAATGAATGGAGGGAGAAGAACACGGAGGCTTTCCTGAGGTTTCTGAACGATACAGCTATATACGCCACCATGCGCAAGAGGTGGTACATAGTTAACTTCCTTGACGGTATAAACCTCAAGATAGTGGGGGAGTTTCAGGGAGAGCTCAGGGAAGACCACGAGAACGTTAAGGTGAGTAGCTACGAGGAGCTCCTTGAAATCTACGGGAGGACCAGCCTCACCCTTCTGAGCTTCCCCCACACCGTCCCCTCTGGGATAGGCTTCACGCCCCTTGAGGTCTCCGCAATGGGGAGCGCCCCAATGATAGACTTCAGGGGAACCCTTCCGGGATTCCTCGTGCCCGGAGAGGAGGCGATAGCCTACATGCCCTTAGACAGGGCTGATATAGAGGAGAAACTCCTCTACTACCTTGAGAACCCAGAGGAGGTCAGGCAGGTTGCCGAGAGGGCGAGGAATGCCGTCGTTGACCGCTACAGGGTTGATGACAGGGGAGACTTCCTCTTCAACATGATGAAGGGCATCCTTGAGCAGGCCAGCCAGCAGGCACAGACGGAAGAAAAAGAATGAGATGTTCCCCGGCTTTGGCACCCTCGCAAACTTTATCCTTGTCCTCGCTGGGAGCTCTGTCGGTCTGAAGGGTGCAAGGTTTATCAATCCCAGACTCAGGGAGGGAGTTGTCCACGGCATAGGACTCTTCACCCTCCTTTTGGGGGTAAAGCTCCTCTTGGAGAACAGACCGGAGACCCTGAAGGTGTTCTTCATAATCCTCTTCGGAACAGCGCTGGGCTATCTGATAGACCTTGAAGGAAAGGTTGAGGAGCTCTCTCAGGGCGGTAAGGACTTTACGAACGCTCTCATAACCTCTTCCGTCCTCTTTACGGTGGGACCAATGACACTGCTGGGCTGTATCTTGGAAGGAACTAAGGGTGACAGCTCCCTCATACTCTCCAAGGCTGTTATGGACGGCTTCTCTTCCATCATACTCGCCTCTTCCCTTGGAAGAGGTGTTCTCTTCTCCGCCTTCTTCCTCCTTGTATTTCAGGGAGGTATAACGATGCTCGCCTTCTTCTTCGGTGAGTTCTTAGATCCCCAGTCCATGAAGAACAGCCTCTTCATAGGCGGTGGAATCATTGTGATAATAGCCCTGAAGCTCTGGGGTCTTCTCTCGGAGGTAAAGAGTGTGAACTTCCTTATCCCCTTAATCCTTGCCCTCTTTCTGTGAGCCGTCCAGCCTGAGCTTTGATACCTCCGAGAGGGCTTCGTATATGTTCTCCCTGTCTGTCTCCCAAACGAAGAC
>NZ_JBWONM010000144.1:0-2513 GCF_056450045.1 Hydrogenivirga sp. | reverse complement strand
TCAAGCCTCTTTGCCTTGAGCTTCTGTTTTCTGAGCCTCTCGCTCCTGAGCCTCTCCTTCAGGGTCTTGGGTCTGGGTCCCTTCCTGTCGCCGTCGGTTCCCGCATAGACAGCCTGACCGAGGATCTCCTCACGCCTTCTCTCTTCAGCTTCCCTCTCCTGCTCTATCTCCTCCTCGGACTTTATCTGAACCTGAAGCAGGGCGGAGACGGTGTGGCTCTTTATGTTGTGCAGGAGCTCCTCAAAGAGCTCAAAGGCTTCCCTCTTGTACTCTATCAGGGGGTCTCTCGCTGCATAGCCTCTCAGGTATATGCCTTCTCTAAGCCTGTCAAGGACGTGAAGGTGCTCCCTCCAGAGGGTATCAAGGATGTTCAGGAGCAGGACCCTCTCAAGCTCCCTCATGGTCTCTGGGCTTCCTATCTCCTTTTCCTTCTCCTCGTAGAGCTCTTTTAGCTTTTCGTGAAGGGCGTTTATGAGCTCTTCCTTGTCCCTGACCTTGGGTATCTCTATCTCCTTTCCCGTCCACTCTTTTAGGAAGTCCTTCAGGGGTTCAAGCTCCCAGAGCTCGGGGTCCTCCTCGGGAAGGAGCCTGTTTACCTCCCTCTCAAGGACATCTCTCATGAACTCGTGTATTTCCTCCTTAAGGTTTTCTCCCTCAAGGACGTCCCTTCTGAGGGAGTATATGACCTCCCTCTGGGTGTTCATGACGTTGTCGTACTCAAAGAGCCTCTTCCTTATCTGGAAGTTCTGAGCCTCAACCCTCTTCTGGGCGTTCTGTATAGCCTTGGTGACCATCCTGCTCTCTATGGGTTCGCCTTCGGGTATCTTGAGCATGTCCATGAGCTTTCCTACCCTCTCCCCTCCAAAGAGCCTGAGAAGGTCATCCTCAAGGGAGAGGACGAACCTTGACTCTCCGGGGTCTCCCTGCCTTCCCGAACGTCCCCTAAGCTGGTTATCTATCCTCCTTGACTCGTGCCTCTCGGTTCCTATCACGAGGAGTCCTCCCAGCTCCCTTACCTTGTCCTTCTCCTCCTCCGTGACCCTGTAAGCCTCCTCAAAGGCTCTCTTCCACTCTTCCTCGCTCGCTTCCTCGGGGTTCTTGACCTTGGTCTGGAGTATCTCCTTAGCCATGTACTCGGGGTTTCCACCGAGGAGTATGTCCGTTCCCCTTCCAGCCATGTTGGTCGCTATGGTCACCGCTCCGAGCCTTCCCGCCTGAGCTATTATGTAGGCTTCCTTCTCGTGGTGCTTGGCGTTGAGGATGTTGTGGGGTATCCCCTTCTTCGTTATCTCCTTTATCCTCTTCTCAAGCTCCTCGTCGCTTACGCCGTACTTTTTCTTCAGCTCCTCAATCCTCTCCCTTACCTCCTCTCTATCAAGTATCTTCTTCAGAAGCCTTTTGTTCTTCAGAAGGGCTGAGAGCTGTTCGTTGTCCTCTATGGACACGGTCCCCACGAGGACGGGTCTTCCGAAGAGGTGGTTTATCAGTATCTCCTCAACCACCTTCTCCCACTTCTCCTTCTTGGTCTTGTAGACGAGGTCGGGCAGATCCTTTCTTATCATGGGTCTGTGGGTGGGTATGACCACCACGTCAAGTCCGTATATCTCCCTGAACTCAAGGGCTTCGGTCTCTGCTGTTCCCGTCATTCCCGCGAGCTTTCTGTAGAGCTTGAAGTAGTTCTGGAAGGTGATGGAGGCGAGGGTCTGGTTCTCCTCCTTTACCTTAACCCCCTCCTTGACCTCTATGGCTTGGTGGAGCCCATCCGACCACCTCCTGCCGGGAAGAACCCTTCCTGTAAACTCGTCAACTATCAGGACCTCTCCGTCCCTGACTATGTAGTGAACGTCCCTCTTGAAGAGGTGGTGTGCCCTGACCGACTGGACTATGGCGTGGAGCAGGTCTATGTGCTTGAGGTCGTAGAGGTTGTCAATACCGAGCATCCTCTCTATCTTCGCTATCCCTTCCTCTGTCAGGGTTATGTTCCTGTTCTTCTCATCAACGGTGAAGTCCTTGTCCTTTTCAAGCTTCCTCACCACCGCGTCAGCGGTCCTGTAGATATCAATATCAACCTGAGCGGGTCCCGATATTATCAGGGGTGTCCTCGCCTCGTCTATGAGGATGGAGTCCACCTCGTCAACTATGGCGTAGTTGTGCCCCTTCACCTGAACTATGTCCTCTTTGGAGAAAGCCATGTTGTCCCTGAGGTAGTCAAAACCGAACTCGTTGTTGGTTCCGTAGGTTATGTTTGCGCTGTAGGCGTCCCTTCGGGATACTTCCCTCAGAACGGTGAAGAAGGCTTTCTTAGCCTCAACGTTAACCTTGTCGGAGGGAACGGTCTCCTCGTGGTAGCCTTTGGGCCACACCCTTAGGTCCTTCTCTATAGCCTCTCTGAACTTCTCCTCGTCAGCCCACTCAACCCTGTAGGACATTCCGTCGGAGTTTATCACGCCCACCTCAAGACCGAGGAACTTGTAGATGGGTCCCATCCACTGGGCGTCCCTTCGGGCGAGGTA
>NZ_JBWONM010000143.1:0-9438 GCF_056450045.1 Hydrogenivirga sp. | reverse complement strand
TATAGACTCAATGAAGGTTCTATCCTTCCAATCCGTAACAGCACCCTGTACAAACTCTCCCTCAATCTTCACGAAATCAACAGATACCTTCTTCAGGTAGTGAAAGGAAGAGTACCCCGAACCAAAGTCGTCTATGGCGAAGCTGACCCCTATATCTTTAAGGGAGCGAACGAAGGATTCTAAGAGCTCAAGGTTCTTTATGCTATCCCTCTCGGTAAGTTCAAAAACAACATTCTCCGCTTTTATCCTGTAATCTTCCATCAGCTTCCTTATCCTATTTACGAACTCTTCAACTGTAAGCATTCTTGCCGAGAGGTTAATAAATATCTTCTTATCGTAGTTTTCCTCCCTTATCCTCTTGAAAACTTCCTCATAGAGTATCATGTCCATTCTTGTTATCACGCCAAGGTTCTCTGCAGCCTCTACAAATTCACCTGCGGGCATGTTCTCCTGTCCTATCCTCATAAGCACCTCATTTGCAAAGACACTGCCGGTTTTCAGGTCAACTATGGGTTGGAAGAAAGGCTTTATAGCCCTCCTGTTTAGAGCATCCAGAACCTGTACGCTCTTTCTTGTAAGCTCGTGTCTGGGCAAGCTCAGGTCTTCAAAAGAAGGCACCCTTATTCTGCTCCTTCCTTCCTCTTTCGCTTTCCTGAGCATACTGTCCGCTATCAGAAACAGGTCCTTAGGATTCTTGGCATGGTCGGGGTAGGTTGATATCCCTATAGATACCTGCGGCACGACAACCCCCTGACCGCTTACCGAAAAGGAAACCGACTCAATAGCATCCTTTATTCTCTTTGCAAGGCTGAAAGCCTGCTCAACGTCAGAGCCTACCGCTATTATCGCAAACTCGTCTCCGCCGCACCTTGAGGCAATGTCCGCTTTCCTCTTGGTCTCAGAGAGTATCCTTGCCACCTCCCTGAGAACCTTGTCCCCAAAGGCATGACCGTAAGTATCGTTTATCACCTTGAAGTTGTCTAAGTCCAACATTATTAGGGAGAGCTTTCTCCCGAAGCGGTCAGCCCTCTCAATCTCGTAGTTGAGAAGCTCCCAGAAGGTCCTCTGGTTGTAGAGAAAGGTTAGAGGGTCCCTCATGGCGTAAAACTCAATGTCTTTTATGTAAGAGCTTATGGCTTTGGTTGAGCCTATAACGTTTACAAGGGTGGCAAGCACCGTATCTATAACAGGTTGCCTGTGCCTGTCCAAGACAAGGTCTGTAGTTATACCCACACCCACCACACCTCCCAAGTGGGGCTTGTCCAGCACGAGGGTCTTGGTCTTCATCCTCAGCTTCTCCTCTTCAAAGCCGTTGAAGCTCTCACCCTCCAAGGCTACGTTGTGGTTTATGTTCAGGGTCCTGTTACCCACCATGGATATAGGTATCTTGCTCATCACCTGCTCTTCCAAACTCTTCTCAAAGGCTTTTCTGAGCTCATCATCAGCCTTCTTGAGCCAAAAGACCTCCGTGTTTATGTAGCTATCCTCTATAAAGATTGAGAATACGAGTTTTACATCGGTGACCTTGTTTATATCAACGAGCAGGGATGATATATACTCCTTCCAGTCCTTTATGAACTGATGGGTGATTATGAACCTCTCAAGTATGTTAATCTCCAGTTCAAGGACATCTTTGTCTATGGCTATCTCCCTAATCTTTTCCGCCAGACTTTTGAGGGACCTGTTCAGCTCCTCAAACTCTTTATAGGGTATCTTCGCTTCTGCGAGTTTCTCTACATCCTCCACCTTTTTTATGCTTTCAACACTGCTCTCAACGTTTTCCTTTATCCTCCTTATGCTTCTCATGAAAAGCAAGGAGACCCAGACCGATGTTCCTATGCCCAGAGGTACGATGAAGAGGCTTGATATGAAGAAGGTATTCCTGACCTTAGAAAACATAGATGACATGTCTATCTTTGTCTCCACAACACCGAGAACGTCACCCTCCTGTGCATTTACGTGGCACTTTACACACTCACTCCTTGCCATTACAGGCTCTGCATACCTGTAAACGTTCCCCTTGACCTGAGAGGTGGGAAACCTGAGCTTGAAAGCCCTCTTGATTACATCGTCCCTCTGAGGTTCTGGCACGCTCCCGAAGAGCTTAACCACCTTGCCACCTCTGTATATGTTCACGCTCAAAGGGGTGTCGGTTTAGGAGACCTCCAGAGCCCTCAAAAACTCAATCACATCGCTTCTCTTCCATCCTCTGCTCATAATCTGATACATGGATGAAAAGACCTGCCGCGATATCCCCTTTGCGGTCATCTCAGCCATCCCCTCGGCGGACTTCTTTACCATGCTCCAGAGGAGAAAGTAAACAGTACCAAGGGAAAGCAGGAATATGGAGAGGGTTATGAGGAAGGTTGCCAGCCTCAAAGACCTAATCTTCATGATTTAAGTCATATAATATAACCTCACTCCTTCTTCTTGCTCAGGCTTATGTATATTTCAACCCTGTTGTTTCTCTCCAGAAGGATAGGCTGGCGCCAGGTGTAGAGAGGTCTGAGGTCGCCGTATCCCGCAGCTGCAAGCCTTGTAGGGTCAACACCCTGAGACTGGAGGAACCTGACCACCTCTGTAGCCCTTCTTACCGACAGCTCCCACTTGTCCCTAACCAGCGGGTCCTTCACCTCTGCGAGACTGCTCACGTGACCCTCAACCCTGATGAAGATATCCTCGGGTAGCTTCTTCAGTATCTGAGCCACCTCAGTGAGAGCCTTTTCAGCCTCGGGAGTCAGCCTGTAGCTCCCGTCCTCAAAGAAGACCTTATCAAAGAGCCTGAGCTTTACAAAGTCCGCCGTGGTAACTATCTGGAAAGCCCATGGTGGGAGAATCCTCTGAATCCTCCTCTTTATCTTTATAGCGACCTCCTTCGGAGGTGGATTTATGGGAAGGAGTATTGAGGTCTTCCTGACGAACATCTTTCTCTCTGGCTGGAAGTAAGAGATGAACTTCTCAAGCTGGGCTATATCAAGACTGCTCATGGCGTATATGAGTATGAAGAAGGTAAGGAGAAGGGACATAAGGTCGCTAAAGGAGGTAAGCCATGCCGGTGGCTTTGGGCACTCTTCCTTCTTCTTGAAAGTCATAGCTCACCTCAGGGGTTCAGCTTTATGCAAAACTCTATCCTCCTGTTTCTTTCCCTTCCCTCGGGTGTGTCGTTGGGTGCTATGGGGTGGTATTCCCCGTACCCTGCTGCCGAAAGAATATCCTTGGGATAACCGCAGGAGATGAAGAGCTTCAGGACGCTGACAGCCCTCGTGGCGGAGAGCTCCCAGTTGGAGGGAAAGCGGGGGGTTGATATCGGCTGGCTATCGGTATATCCCTCAAAGGTTATGGGAAGGGAGTAAGGCTTGAGCCTCTCGCAGAGGTTGAGGAATATCTCTTTAGCCCTCGGGTAGGGTTCTTCGCTCCCCTCCGGAAAGAGCCTGCTCGTGTTCACCCTCAGCTTCATACACGTTCCCGTCACGAGGTAGTCTGCATCTATCCCCATGCTAAGAAGCTGGTCCTTTATCTGGGTTATCTCCTTCTTTAGCTGGGCAAACTTCTTAACCCTGTAGTACATGTTATCCATTTCTATAGGTATCCTTGAGCCCTTCAGCCCTCCTCCCTCTGCAAATATCACCTGCCTTCCCCCAAAGGCTTCCACCAGACCCTTGAGAACCTGATAGAACTTCTCCATGGAGATTATGCTCATTGAGTAGAGGAGTATGAAGAAGGTCAGTAGCAGGGACATCAGGTCTCCGAAGGAGGTGAGCCACGCGGGAGCCTTTGGACACTCCTCAGCCTTCTTCTTCATCAGACCTCTTCCGCTACCTCAACGCCGAGCATTATGGAGAGCTCCTGCCTGAGGATGTTGGGGTTTACCCCCTTCTGTATCCCCTCTATAGCCATGAGGTATATGTTCTTGAACAGAACCTCCGTGTCCTTTACCTTCTTGAGCTTTGTCGCCACAGGTATGGCGAAGGCGTTGGCTAAAATAGCACCGTAGAGGGTGGTTATAAGGGCGACTGCCATGCCCGGTCCCAGGGCTGAGGGGTCGTTGAGGTTCTTGAGCATCTGTATGAGTCCTATGAGGGTCCCTATCATACCGAAAGCTGGAAAGAGGTCCCCGAGCTTCTCCCACACCGCAACGTTGGTCCCGAGCCTATCCTCAAGCTGGGCTATAGCCCCTTCCGCGCTTATTTTTATCTCCTCAAGCTCAAGCCCATCAACGAGCATCCTTATCATGTCCCCAAGCAGGGGGTCTCTCTCGTAGTAAAGGTCAATCTCCGACTCAAGGGCGAGTATCCCTTCCCTCCTGACCTTTGTGGCAACCTCAGAGAGGAACTCAACCGTTTCAAGGGCATCGGGGGGCTTCCATAGGAAGGCATCCTTGATGGAGGTAACGCCCTTTATAAAATCCTTGAGGGGAAAACCTCCCAGAGCTGCCGCCATTCCACCCCCTACGACTATGAATATTGAGGGTATGTTTATGAAGGCAGCCGGACTACCCCCTATGACAATAGAGATGACTATCATTATGAAGGCGCCGCCTATCCCTATTAATGCTCCCGGGTCCATCTCACTGAGTTAATAAATCGGAATATGACCTATAATTTAAAGCACATGGCAGAAGAAGAGAAGCTCCTGAGCGAGAAGGAAGTAATCAGATTACTGAAGGAGAGAAAAAAGCCCCTTTCCTTTCTACAGATAGCTAAGCTCCTTGGTCTTGAGAAGAAGGAGAGGAAGAGGCTCAAGAAGCTCCTTAAGAAGCTCAAAAGCGAAGGAAAGATAAAGGTAGTCAGGGGGAAGTTCCAGTATCAGGGAGAGGAGGTAGTGGTTGGTAAGGTGATACCCTACCCTGCTGGCTTTGGCTTCCTTGAGGTTGAGGGAAGGGAGAAGGACATATACATACCTCCCTTTGAGCTCCAGAAGGTCCTCGCCGGGGATGTGGTGAAGGCAAAGGTCGTTGAGTTCAGGGGAAAGAAGGAGGTAAGGATTGAGAGGGTTCTCAAGAGGGCGAGGCACGAGATAGTTGGAAAGGTAAAGAAGGCTAAGAAAGAGTGTATCCTTGAACCCCTTGATAAGAACACCCACCTGACCTTCCTCCTCTCCAAGAGGGACTGCTCCAAATACGAAGATGGGACGGTCGTGGTTGCCAAGATAACCCACTTCCCCAACAGAGATACAAAGCCTCGGGCTAAGGTGAAGGAGCTCATAGGACATCCCGAGAAGAAGTTCCTTGGGATAGACCTGCTTATAAGGAAGTACGACCTGCCCACCGAGTACCCTCCAGAGGTAATGGAGGAGGTTGAGGCTATACCCGAAGGCATACCGGAGGAAGAGATAGGCAGAAGGAGAGACCTGCGTGAGCAGGTTTGCTTCACGATTGACCCGGAGAAGGCAAGGGACTTTGACGATGCGGTTGCGATTGAGCTAACACCTGAGGGGAACTACAGGCTCTTCGTTCATATAGCGGACGTTTCCTACTACGTCAGGCCGGGAACAGCTCTTGACGAGGAGGCTTACAAGAGGGGCTTTACCTTTTACCTGCCTGATAGAGCCCTCCACATGCTCCCCGAGAAGCTCTCCGCTGGACTGTGCAGTCTGAGACCCGATGAGGACAAGCTCGCCTTCACCTGTGAGATGGTCTTCAACGATAAGGGGGACGTCATCTTCTACGATATATATGAAAGCGTTATAAGGAGCAAGCTCAGGCTTACTTACAACGAGGCTCTTGCGATCATAGTTGGAGACCCAGCCCTTGAGGAGAAGTACCCTCACGTTGTTGAGCCCCTCAGGCTTATGGAGAACCTCTACCGTATCCTCAGCAGAAGGAGATGGGAGAAGGGAAGCATAGACTTTGACCTTCCAGAGGCTGAGGTGATAGTTGACGAGTACGGAGAGCCAACCGCCGTGGTCCCCTACGAAAGGCACATCGCCCACAGGATAATTGAGCAGTTCATGATATCGGCGAACGAGACCGTTGCCCTACACCTTGAGAACACAGGCTACCCCTGTCTCTACCGTGTCCATGAGCCTCCCGATGAGGAGAGGGTTGAGAACCTTATTGAGATACTCAACGGCCTCGGCTACCCCGTTAAGAAGCCCAAGAAGCTCAGCTCCAAGTTCTTCCAGAAGATAATAGAGGACTTTGAGGGAAGACCCGAGGAGCAGTTAGTAAGGTTTCTTACTCTCCGCTCCATGAGCAGGGCAAAGTACAGCCCCCACAACTTAGGGCACTTCGGTCTTGCCTCCGAATACTACGCCCACTTTACCTCTCCCATAAGGAGGTATCCCGATATCATCGTCCACAGGCTCCTGAAGGCGTCCCTCAGAGGGGAGGAGCTGGACTACGAAGAATGGATAGACTACCTTGAGGAAGCTGGAGAGCACCTCTCAGCCCAGGAGAGGCTCGCCGATGAGGTTGAGTGGGAAGCTATAGACATACTGAAAGCCCGCTACATGAGGACAAGGCTCGGTGAGGTCTTTGAGGGCGTCATAACCGGGGTTGTTCAGTTTGGCTTCTTTGTTGAGATAAAGGAGACCCTCGTTGAGGGTCTTGTCAGGATAAGCACCCTTACCGACGACGACTACGTGTTTGACGAGCCCGCCCACAGATTTGTTGGTGTCAGGACGGGCAAGGTTTACAGGCTGGGTGATACGGTTAAGGTAAAGGTGCTCGCGGTTGATGAGGAGAGGGGCAAGATAGAGCTCACCCTCGCCCAAGAAAACGAAGAATGATATCCCTGTGGTCAAAGACAAGCCTATCTAAGGGAATGTCCTCAAGCTTGAATACCTTCACCTCCTTTGCGTCACTGCCAGCCTTCGGCTCTCCCTCCGAGTCTCCGATAAAGACCACAGAGACAACGTGAAACCTCGGGTCCCTGTCGGGCTTTGAGAAGACCCCCAAAAGCTCTGACAGCCTAACCTCAAGACCAGTTTCCTCCTTCATCTCCCTGACCGCAGCCTCTTCAACCGACTCCCCCACCTCAACGAAGCCTCCGGGCAGGGCGAGCCCCTTTGGAGGGTTCTTCCTCTCTATGAGAACTATTCCCCTGAAGCTATCTCCCTCCCAGAGCCTTATTATCACATCCGTGGCGAGAAGGGGCGTCCTTATCTCCATAAAAAAGGAATTATAAAAGGAGGGGAGGAGATCCTATCAGGGATAGCCTGGACCGGATTTCACCTTCACAGGTGGGTACTCCCTCGTGTTGTCCCCCGGCTTGAGGGGATATCCCCTGTACATGTATATGGCGTAAGCCTCCAGAGCCTTCATCTCCTCACTGTCTTCGGGAAGCTCCTTCCCCTCAAGGGGCTTCTTTATGCACCAGTTTATCATCTCCCTGAGGGTTGCCACCTTACCCACGTTGTCCTGAAACTTGGGGAAGGTATGGGGGTTTGAGTTCGCCCCGTCAGGGTGGCAGTTGGCACAGGTGAGCCCGTTCTTCCCGAGCTTGGGGCTGTGCCAGAGCTCGTCCCCCTTCTTGACCAGAGCTATCAGCTCTTCGTTCATGAGTTTTAGGTCTTCCTGAGAGAAGGGCTTTCTTGCCTCAGCGATGTTCATAAATAGGCTCACAGAAAGCCCTACAAAAACTCCCGCTCCAAGCAGTGCACCAGCCTTCAAGAACCTCATATCACCACCTCCCTAATCAAAGTGGAACACCATCCTTAAACTCATCAGGTATGAGCTCAGCCCAGGTGTGGTACTTCATCGTTCCGAGGAATGTCTCGTCTATATATGTGCTCGCAAAGCCCACACCGTCGTATATATCACCCGGGTCAACCCTCAGCATCCTGACCTTCGGATAGGGAAGCTCAACGGGTGGATAGGGCCAGGGCCAAGCTGTGGCAAGGTTTCCTATGTGAACCATGTTGCCCGTCCTGTTGTAAACGACCTGATGGACGTGACCGTGGATGGCTATCACCTTCTCAAACTTGGAGAGTATCTCCCTTATCTGGGGAGCGTCCTTCGTCTGGAAGTTCCATCTCGGGTAGTACTCCCATAGGGGTGAGTGGGTGAAGACCACTACGGGAGTGTCGGGGGAAAGCTTTTTCACATCCTTTTCAAGCCACTCAAGCTGTCTCTCTCCTACGCCCCAGAGACCGCATATATGGCACTCAAGCTCGGCTATGGCAAGCATCCTCTCCTCGGGGCTCATGTTCCTCGCGGTCCAGTAGTCCTCCACAAGGATGGAGTTCATTCCTATGAAGTGGACTCCCTTGTGGTCAAAGCTCCAGAAGGGTTTCCCGAACATACTCTTCCAGGTTTTCCCCATGTCAAGGTACCAGTCGTGCTCTCCGGGTATTATGAAGTACTTGATTCCAGCCCTCTTCAGCCTGTCAAGGAACCTCTTCCCCTTCTCCAGCTCCTTTGCCTTACCGAACTGGGCTAAGTCCCCTATGAAGAGGACGAAGTCAGGCCTGGGTCTCATCTTCAGGATATCGTCAATAGCCCTTGAGAAGGTCTTGTCAAACCTGTGGTTGGGCATCTCGTACAGGTGGGTGTCCCCTATCACGACGAAGTTAAAGGGCTGGAGCTTGCTCCTCCTTGAGCTCCTTGCCTCAGCCACGTTCACAACCCCCATCAGGGGTGATAGCGCTGAGGCTGTTATTGCGGCTACACCCGCCTTGGCTGATACCTTGAAGAGCTTACGTCTGCTTATCCTCATATTAACCACCTCCCTTGACAGTTTCCCCTTCGTAGGCTGGTAGCTCGGGCTCCTCAACCTCCGGAACGGTGTTGCAGGTGAGAGCCTCCAGGAAGGCTAAGAGAGCCTCCTTCTCATCCTCGGTGAGGTTGAGGGGTTTTAGCCTTGGGTCTTTGTTGGGAACGTCACCGCCTCCCCTGTTGTAGAACTCAATAACCTCTCTGAGGCTCTTGAAAACTCCGTTGTGCATGTACGGCGGTGTAAGGCTCACGTTCCTGAGGGTGGGCGTTTTGAAGGAGCCCATATCCTTCCTGTCCTTGGTTATGAAGTATCTCCCGAGGTCCCTGTCAAACCTCTCAGGGTTCTTAAAGCCCGCCTGTCTTACCACGAAGTTCCTCGTTGCTTTAACGAGGGCATCGTCCTCAACCCTGTTCTTGGGAACCCCCGTAACGTGGAACTTGTTGTCGGTGAAGTTGGGACCGTTGTGGCATTGTACGCACCCAGCCTTTCCTATAAAGAGCTTCATGCCCTTTACTTGAACCTCGTCCATAGCCTCCTTATCCCCCCTCATGTAGAGGTCAAAGGGGGAGTCGTTGCAGACTATGGTCCTCTCAAAGGCTGCTATGGCTTTAGTGACGTTCTCTATTGTTATCGGTTCCCTGTCCCTGGGGAAGGCTTTTCTGAAGAGCTCTCTGTACTTGGGGATAGCCTTCAGCCTTTCCTCCAGCAGGTCGTAGTTCATGTTCATCTCAAAGGGAGAGGCTATCGGCTTTGATGCCTGCTCCTCAAGGGTTTTCACCCT
>NZ_JBWONM010000142.1:0-4410 GCF_056450045.1 Hydrogenivirga sp. | reverse complement strand
CTGGAGGGCAGGGTGGTAGGGTACAGCATCCTCTGGCTTATAAAGGAGGAAGCCTTCCTGATGACCTTTGCCATAGACCCGGACTACAGGAACAGGGGTCTGGGCAGGTATCTCCTCTCCGAGATAGTAAACCTCCTGAGCGGTAAGGCTACGACCCTGCAGCTTGATGTCAGGAAGTCAAACCTGCCCGCTATAAACCTCTACAGGTCCATGGGCTTTGAGATAGTCCGTGAGAGACCTAAGTTCTACTCAGACGGAGAAACGGCACTCCAGATGGAACTCAAGCTGGTATAATCCATTGCCATGAAGGTCTCTGAGTACGTAAAGGGTGGTCTGAAGAACTTTACCACCGAGGAAGAGGTACCGGGTAAGTCCGGAAGCCACGCCGAAGGCGTCCATAGGGTAACCGTCTATATAAGGGAAGAGAAGGGAAGGGTGGTTGACTGCAAGTTTAACGCAACCAAGCGGTGCAAGAAGCTCCTTGCCGTGACAGACTACGCCTGTGAGAGGCTGAAGGAGACGGGTAAGCCCCCAACAGAGGAGGAGATACTCTCCTTCTTCTCCGAGGAAAAGGAGAAGGATAAGATGAAGAACAGGATAGGTATAGCCCTATCAGCAATAAGGAAGGCTCTATCCTAATCCACCTTCAGGACAACCTTACCGAAGTGCCTTGACTCCTCAAGGTACCTGTGAGCCTTAGGAGCCTCCCTTAACTCAAAGACCCTGTCAACAACGGGCTTTAGCAAACCCCTCTCAAAGAGCTCACTTATCTTAAAAAGGTCCGCCCTGCTTCCCATGTAAACCCCCTGGAGGGCTATCTCCCTGACGAATATGTACCTTATGTCTATCCTTGCCTCGCTTCCCGTGGTCGTTCCGAAGAAGACGAGCCTGCCGCCCCTCCTGAGGACTCCTATGCTCTTCTCAAAGGTAGCGCTACCGACGTGGTCCATGACCAGGTCAACACCTTCTCTGAAGACCTCCCTGACCCTCTTCACAACGTCTTCCTTGTAATGGTCTATCACGAGGTCTGCCCCGAGCTCTCTGCACCTTCTTGCCTTCTCCTCACTTCCCGCCGTTGCTATCACGAAGGCACCGAACATCTTCGCGACCTGAATTCCAGCCACGCCCACTCCCGAAGAACCACCCCATATAAGGACCCTCGTATGGGGTTTCAACTCCCCCTTCTTGACGAGGGCGTTCCATACGGTTAGGAAGGTCAAGGGGAAGCTCGCAGCCTCAACGAAGCTCAGGTTCTTAGGCTTTCTTATAACGTTCCTTGCTGGCACGCTGACGTACTCAGCATAACCTCCCCTGCTTTTTAGCCCGAGTATATCGTACTCCCTGCAGTGGTTGTCCCTTCCCGACTGGCACTCGTAACACACCCCACAGGACAGGCCGGGGGCTACGATAACCTCCTCCCCTTCCTCAACATTCCTGACGAGCTTTCCAACCTTCTCCACAACCCCGCTCACGTCAGAGCCGAGGATATGGGGGAGTTCGGGCTTTACAGCCAAGGCTCCCATCCTAACCCATATGTCAAGGTGATTCAGTGCCACAGCCTTCACCCTGATCAGAACTTCGTCCTCCCTTGGTTCGGGCTTTGGAAAGTCCTCAACAAACCTCAGGTTTTCGGGACCACCGAAGTTTTCCAGAACTACCGCTTTCATCCTGAGACCTCCGGTTTAAATTAAGGGAATGAAGGTTCATAACCTATTGTACAAGAAGGAGGGAGACCTAAAGAGGTTCGTTGAGAAAAAAGGGATAGAGGACAGCGATGCTGTTCTAGTTCAGGTATTTACAGGCATAAACGATGAGCCCTTTATAAGGAAGCTCCAAAGGGAGCTTAGAAGTTGCTTCAGAGATGCGGGCGTTATAGGTACAACCACCGGCGGTGAGATATTCAACGGAAGGCTCCTTGAACACTCCACCGTTATCTCCATATCGGTCTTTGAGAGCTCAAGGGTTAGGGTAGCCTCTTCCTCTGAGGGAGATTCCTATAGGCTGGGGAAGGAGCTTGCCGATATCCTCTATAAAGAGGACGCTAAGGTCATGGTATCTTTCGCTGACGGGCTCAACTCCGATGGAGACTCCATAGTAGAGGGCTTTAACGGCGTGTGTCCCGAAGTTCCCCTGGCGGGAGGTCTGGCTGGAGATATGTTCACCTTTTCTGGGACTTACATCTTTACTCAGGATTTCCTCTCTAAGAGAGGAGGGGTGTGTGCCTGCGTGTACGGTGATGAGCTCTCCGTTCAGACCTTCTACAACTTAGCCTGGATTCCCCTCGGAAAGGAGATGAGGGTAACAAGGGCTGAGGGCAACAGGGTTTACGAGATTGAGGGCAAACCCGCCGTTGAGATATACAAGGAGTATCTCGGGGAGGATGCTGAGGAGCTGCTTCCCCACGTGGCTATTGAGTTCCCCCTTGTCCTTGAGAGGGACGGCGTGCTTATGGCACGGGCATGTTTGGGTATAGATGAGAGCGGTGCTATGAGGTATGAGGGGGAGATAAGGGAGGGTGAGAGGGTGAGGTTCAGTATATGGGACACGAAGGCTATGGTTGAGGGAGCTGACAGAGCTCTGGAGCTTCTTAAGGATGTTCCCGTTGAGGGCATGTTTGCATACACCTGCGCGGCAAAAAGCTACCTCATGGGAAAGGGCTCTGAGGCTGAAACCGTTTACCTTCAAGGCATTGCACCGGTGGCAGGCTTTATGACCTACGGAGAGTTCTTCTCCGAAGGAGATAAGAAGTCCTTCTTCAACTACACCCTAACGCTGCTTTCTTTGTCCGAGAGCAGGGTTAAGAGGAAGCCTTCAGAGATAAGGGTGGACAGGGGCTCCGATAGGGAGGCTGTCAGGTTTAGAGCCCTCGTGTCTTTGGTGAACTCAATAACTAAGGAGCTGAAGGAGGCTAACAGGGTCCTTGAGGAGCTCGCCGCAAAGGACAGCCTGACGGGGGTCCTCAACAGGAGACGTATGCAGGAGCTTGTGGAGGAAGAGGTGTACAAGGCAAAGAGGTACGGCTTACCCCTTACCCTGATGATGATTGACATTGATAACTTCAAGAAGATAAACGACACCTACGGACACTGCACAGGAGATATGGTCCTCAAGAAGTTCTCTGAGTTCCTTACTAAGAACCTGAGGAAGTCGGATGTGGTGGCACGTTGGGGCGGGGAAGAGTTCCTTATCCTCATGCCGGGGCTTTCTCTTGAGGAGGGGCTACAGGTGGCTGAGAAGATAAGAAGAGGTATGGAGGAGCTTAGGGTTGAGAGGGTACGGACAACCGTCAGCATAGGCTTGGTTCAGCTCTCTGAGGATGATGAGCCCGATAGGCTGATAAACAGGGCTGACAGGGCAATGTACATAGCTAAGGAGCGAGGAAAGAACAGAGTTTTCGTATATCAATCTTCAACCGCATAGACACCCGGAAGGTTCCTGCCCAGCTCACCCCAGTCAAGACCGTAGCCAACGAGGAACTTGTCGGGAACTTCAAAGCCGACGAAGTCCGCTCCAAACTCAACCTTTCTCCTCTCCTTCTTGTCCAAGAAGACGCAGGTTTTCAGCTTCTTGGGGTTCTTCAGGCTCAGAAACTCATGTATCTCCTTCAGGGTCAGACCCGTGTCAAGGATGTCGTCAACAAGGAGAACACTCTTTCCCTCTATGTCCGTATCAATATCCTTCACTATCCTTATGTTCCCAGAGCTCTCCATACTGTCCCCGTAGCTTGATACCCAGAGGAAGTCCACCCTCAGAGGGAGGTCAATGCACCTTATGAGGTCTGCCATGAAGACGAAGGCTCCCTTGAGAAGCCCGATCACAACGAAGTCCTCATCTCCCCTGAACTCCTCTCCTATCTCCCTCCCGAGCTCTCTCACCCTTCTGTCTATATCATCCTCCTTTATCAGGAGGGTGAGCCTCTTTCCCCTTATCTCCTTCATCAGCTTCTATTTTACCGAATTCGGGTTAAAATTATTCCCATGTTTGAAGGTTCAATAGTTGCCCTCATAACACCCTACAAGGAAGGCGAAGTTGACTACGAGTCCCTCGGCAAGCTCATAGACTTCCACGTTGACAACGGAACCGACGCAGTGCTGGTATGCGGTACGACGGGAGAGTCCCCCACGCTTACTTTTGAGGAACACGACAGGGTCGTTGAGTTTGCGGTAAAGCACGCTGATGGAAGGATAAAGGTCATAGCGGGAACTGGAGCGAACGCAACCCATGAAGCTGTCCACCTTACCGCCCACGCCAAGGAGGTGGGTGCGGACGGAGCCCTCCTTGTGGTTCCCTACTACAACAAGCCTACTCAGGAGGGTCTTTACAGGCACTTCGCCACCGTTGCGGAGGAGGTTGATATACCGATCCTTATCTACAACATACCTTCCCGGACGGGAGTTGAGATAGCTGTTG
>NZ_JBWONM010000141.1:0-8333 GCF_056450045.1 Hydrogenivirga sp. | reverse complement strand
TTAGCCTTCATATTTTCTTTCATAGTTAAGGAGGAGCTTGAGAAGAAGAGGCTCCTTGAAAGGGCTACAAAGGACCACCTCACAGGTCTTTACAACAGGCTCTTCCTTGAGGAGGCGCTTGAGAGGGAGATAAACAGAGCCAAGAGGTACGGCTTTCCCCTCTCACTCATAATGCTTGACCTTGATGACTTCAAGTCGGTGAACGACAGGTACGGGCACGATGTGGGAGACAAGGTTCTCGTTAAGTTTGCACAGGTTCTTAAGAAGAACGTCAGGAGCACGGATATACCCACAAGGTATGGAGGGGAGGAGTTCGTCGTCCTTCTACCTCACACGGGACCCGAGGAGGCGCAGAGGGTCGCCGAGAGGATAAGGTCAGCTTTTGAGAGGACTACCTTCAGGTTCAACGGGGAGGTCTTTAGGCTCACGGTCAGTGCTGGTGTGGCTTCCTGCTATGCGGAGGGGTGCAGCACAAGGGAGCTCCTTCTCATGGCTGATAAAGCCCTCTATGGGGCAAAGAGAAGTGGTAAGAACAGGGTGGAAGTGTTCTCCCATGCCACATAAATTAATAAGATTATGGACAGGATAATCATCAAGGGAGCACGCCAGCACAACCTCAAGAACATTGACCTTGAGATACCAAAGAACAAGTTCGTGGTGATAACGGGACCCTCAGGTTCGGGTAAGTCCTCCCTCGCCTTTGACACCATATATGCGGAGGGGCAGAGAAGGTACGTAGAGAGCCTCTCCTCCTATGCAAGGCAGTTCCTCGGCGTTATGGAGAAACCCGAGGTGGACCTGATAGAGGGGCTGTCTCCCGCCATAGCCATTGACCAGAAAACAACCTCCAAGAACCCTCGTTCAACGGTTGGAACCGTCACGGAGATATACGACTACATGCGGGTTCTCTGGGCTAACATCGGCAAGCCCCACTGTCCTGTGTGCGGAAGGCTCTTAGAAGGGCTCTCAGCCCATGAGATACTTGAGCACGTCTATGAGAAGTACAGGGGAAGGAGGGTGATGGTTCTCGCTCCTGTCGTGAGGGGTAAGAAGGGGGAGTTCAGGGACCTCTTCAGGGACATAGACAGGATGGGCTACACAAGGATAAAGGTTGACGGGGAGCTCAGGAGGATAATTGACGTCCCTCCCCTTGAGAAGAACAAGAAGCATGATATAGACATAGTTATTGACAGGTTCACCCTTGAGGAGGAGGAGAGGGCGAGGCTCCTGACAGACATAGAGAAGTCCTTAGAGCTCGCAACGGGGCTCGTGAAGATAGAGGACGTTCAGAGCGGTAGGGAGGAGCTCTTCAGCGAGAAGCTCGTCTGTCCCGACCACGGCTTTACCATACCCGAGCTCTCCCCCAGGCTCTTTTCCTTCAACTCCCCCTACGGAGCCTGTCAGAGCTGTAAGGGGCTCGGTGTAAAGTGGGAGATAGATGTAGGCATGCTCGTTGATGAGGATGAGCCGGCTGTAAATGCCTTCAGGATCGCTGACTCTGCTCTCTTCAATTACATCAAGTTCCCAGTGGCAAACCTCCTCAGAAGGCTCGGCTACAACCCGAGGACGAGGTTCAAGGACCTGCCCGAAAGGGTAAAGAAGGTACTCCTTTATGGCTCCGATCAGGAGATTGAGTTTGAGGGGATAATACGTCACTTGGAGAGGCGCTTCCTTTCCGAGGACTCGGAGAGGGTCAGGGAAGAGATAGAGGACTACATAGTTGAGAAGCCCTGTCCTTCCTGCGGTGGCTCAAGGCTGAGGGACGAAGCCCTTGCGGTTCTTATAGAGGGAAAGAACATATGGGACATAACCGACCTGCCCGTCGGAGCCGCCCGCTCTTGGATGGAGGAGCTACCAAAGAAGCTACCCAAGAGGGACCTCCTCATAGGCGAGAGGCTCATAAAGGAGATAGCCCAGAGGCTCGGCTTCCTGGTTAACGTCGGTCTTGACTATTTATCCCTCTCAAGGAGTGCCACTACTCTCTCGGGCGGGGAGATGCAGAGGATAAGGCTCGCAACCCAGGTTGGCTCAAAGCTAACAGGCGTTCTCTACGTTCTTGACGAGCCCTCAATAGGACTTCATCCCAGAGACACGAGCAGGCTCATAAACACGCTGAAGGAGCTGAGGGACATAGGCAACACTGTAATAGTTGTGGAGCACGACCCGGAGACGATAGAGTCCGCTGACCACATAGTTGAGCTCGGTCCCGGAGCCGGCAAGAACGGTGGGGAGGTGGTAGCAGCCGGAGACCTTGAGGAGATAATGACCAATCCCCGATCGCTGACGGGGGCTTACCTATCGGGAAGGAAGGAGATACCAGTTCCCAGCAAGAGGAGAACACCGAAGGGAAAGTATGTCAGGATCGTGGGTGCAAAGGAGCACAACCTCAAGAACATAAACGTTGAGATACCAGTAGGTCTGTTCGTGTGCATAACGGGTGTGTCGGGAAGCGGAAAGTCAACCCTCATATACGATGTTCTCTTCAGGTACGCAAAGTCTCACTTCTACGGCTCAAAGGAACAGTATGGGAAGGTGGAGAGGATTGAAGGGCTTGAGCACTTTGACAGGGTGATAAACGTTGACCAGTCACCGATAGGAAGGACCCCCCGAAGCAACCCCGCTACTTACACCAAGGTCTTTGACCAGATAAGGGACCTCTTTGCCAACACTCCTGAGGCTAAGGCGAGAGGCTACAAGCCGGGGAGGTTCTCCTTCAACGTCAAGGGTGGAAGGTGTGAAGCCTGTCAGGGAGAGGGGGTGATAAAGGTGGAGATGCACTTCCTCCCACCGGTCTATGTGACCTGCGATGTATGTAAGGGAAGGAGGTACAACAGAGAGACCCTGGACATTCTCTACAAAGGAAAGAACATATCCGAGGTCCTTGACATGACCATAGACGAGGCGTACGAGTTCTTTGAGAACATACCCTCCCTCAGGAGAAAGCTTCGGCTTCTCAGGGACGTCGGGCTCGGTTATCTTAGGCTCGGACAGCCGGCACCGACCCTTTCGGGAGGAGAGGCACAGAGGATAAAGCTCGCGAGGGAGCTCTCAAAGAGGGAGACTGGAAGGACCCTCTATCTCCTTGATGAACCGACTACAGGTCTTCACATGGACGACATAAGGAAGCTCATAGATGTCCTCCAGAGGCTCGTTGACAGGGGCAACACCGTGGTTGTGATAGAGCACAACCTTGACGTTATAAAGTGTGCGGACTGGATAATTGACCTCGGTCCCGAGGGTGGTGAGAGAGGGGGTGAGGTGGTAGCGGTCGGTACACCCGAGGAGATAGCGGAGGTTCCCAACTCTTACACGGGTATGTATCTGAGGAAGTATCTTAAGAAAGAGGAGGTGGCTTAGCCTACGACCATGTTCTTCCCCTGCCTCTTGGCTGTATAGAGGTTCTCGTCCGCAACCCTCATCAGCTCCTCAGGAGACTCGGTATCGGGTGTAGCCTCAGCCACGCCGAAGCTCGCCGTAGGGCTTATCTTCCTTCCCTCATACTCAACGGAGTAATTGGCTATGACCTTCCTGAGCCTCTCAGCCACCATCAGGGCTTCTTCCCTCGTTATGCCCGGCAGAATTATCGTGAACTCCTCTCCTCCTGTCCTCGCAGGGACGTCCTTAGCCCTCAGGTAGTTCCTGAGTATATTTCCTATCTCCTTTAGGACCTTGTCTCCCGCAAGGTGTCCGTAGGTATCGTTTATCTCCTTGAAGTTATCAAGGTCTAACATTATCACCGAGAAGGGATAGCCGAACTTCTTGAAGTCCCTGAAGAACTCGCTGAGAGCCCTCTCAAAGGACCTCCTGTTCCTTAGACCCGTAAGGGGGTCTATATTTGCCTCCTCCTTGACCCTCCTCAGCTCGTCCTTTAGCCTCTCTATCTCCCCCCTCTGCTCCTCAAGCTTCTGAATGAACTTCCTGTTGACGCTCTTGAGCCCCCTGACCTCGTTCATTATCCTGCTAAGAACCTTCTGTATGTCCTGAGCCTGAAGGGAGACAGCCATCTCCTCCAGCTTCTGCCCGCTCTCCGATATCCCCCTGTTGTGTTCGGATACGGACTTAAGAACCTGCTGTATCTCGTTGAAAAGGTCCTCCGCTATCCTCTCAACTACGTTGACGGACTCCACATCACCTTCTTGCTTGACCTGGTACAGGTCAAGGTATATATCAACGAGCTCGCTCTTGCTCAGGCTTAGGTTGTTCTCCTTTGCATAGCAGAATATCCTGAACCATCTATCGTAGTTCTGAGGAGAGGGTATTATCTTCTCCTTTGCCATGAAGGTGAGGACCTCCTTGACTATCTCCCCGAGCTCCCTGTACTCCTCCTCGTTCAGGGGCTGACCGCTCTCTATCTTCTCCCGCAGTCTGCAGTCAATGTCCCTTTTCACCATGTGTCTCCCCTACTTAATTTTAAACCATGAAGCTGATTGATGCCCACACCCATATGGAGCTCTTGGCTCTCAAGACCGTCCCCTTTGAAAGTATTCGGTCTGTTGAGGAGCTCGTTGAGTTTCTGAAAAGAAACGACGTGAGGATAGCCTGGGGGTGGGATGAGAAGAGGCTCGGAAGGGCAATAGAAGGAAAGGACCTCGTAGGTATTGAGAGGCCCGTTCTTTTGCTCAGGATGGACGCCCATGTGGGCGTGGCTAACAGAAGGCTGATAGAGGAGTTCGGGATAAAGGGAGGGGAGCTGTTTGATGAGGAGAGGGGCTACTTGAAGGAGTCTCTCCTGTGGGAGACCGTTGATAAGCTCAAGCCAAGGGGAAGTAAGATGAAGGAGCTCCTGAAGCGTGCCTGCATGAGGGCGGGGGAGATGGGCATAGCTGAAGTTCACGACTTCGTTGATTACGAGATAGCCCTTCACTACGTGGAGCTCTCTGGGGAGCTTCCCATCAGGGTGGTCCTGATGCCCTACTACGAACATTATCAGAGCGTAAGAGAGCTCCTGAAGGACAAGAAGTACGAAAGCATCTCCTTAGGATGGGTAAAGCTCTTCGTTGACGGCTCCGTGGGGGCAAGGACCGCCTACCTGAAGGAGCCCTACAGGGACAAAAAGG
The DNA here is from genome assembly GCF_056450045.1 of Hydrogenivirga sp. Taxonomy (NCBI): domain Bacteria; kingdom Pseudomonadati; phylum Aquificota; class Aquificia; order Aquificales; family Aquificaceae; genus Hydrogenivirga; species Hydrogenivirga sp. The sequence continues at coordinate 3,276 of NZ_JBWONM010000141.1, read as the reverse complement.
GATGGAGAGGGAACCTCTTCGTGAGCGCTGAAGGTATAGAAAGGGTCGTTAGGGAGCTTGAGGAGGAAGGACTCAGGGTTGCCCTTCACGCTATAGGGGACGGGGCTGTTGAAGAGTGCCTCAGAGCCTTTGAGAGGGCAGAGCCAAGGCTAAAGTACCACAGGATAGAGCACGCCCTCCTCATTGACAGGGAGCAGGCTATCAGGGCTAAAGAGATGAATCTTCTCCTCTGCCTGCAGCCGAACTTCCGGGATTTTTTCAAAGATACCTACATTGAGGCTCTTGGAGAAGAGCGCTTCAGGAGGATAGCTCCCCTTGATATGCTGGATAGCCTCGGCGTTGATATGGTCTTTGGCTCGGATATGATGCCCTTTGACCCCCTTTACATGCTCCGCTCCGCAGAGAGGGTGCTCGGCAGGGAGAAGGCTCTTTACTACTGCGGTGGCTGGGGTGATGAAAAAAGATACTGATTCTGTTATTATTTTCTTCCTTGCCGAATGAAGCTCTTCTCCTGGGTAAACAGGTTTATTGAGGGAAGGCTCAATATAAAGAGCTACCCTATAAAGGTAGTTCTCCTTTTTACCTTTCTGATATTCGTATCCATGTTTCTCGCCTTCCTCATTGACGTCACCCACTCGGTTAAGGAGGTAAGGAGTGAGATAGAGCTCGCCGCCGAAAGGGCTGCCATGTTCAGGACAACGGCTATAAGGGGTGTTATCCTTGAGATATTCAAGGCTGACATATCGCTGCTGAGCTCTCTTGAGAAGGACGGGGATGCTCTCACCCCCCTTCTGAGAGGCTTCCTGGAGTGCTACGGGGGTGAAGGCTTCCTGAAGGGGAAGGTTGAAAAGGGTAGGGTTGAGGAAGCTCTCAAGAGCTCTGGGAACAAAAATCTCTACTTCCATCTCTTCCCCGAGGACTGGCTTGGCATAGCTGTTGTCAAGCAAGGAGGTAGGAGCTACTTCTTCTGCCACAGGGTTCCCCAGATTGAGGGCATACTCTCAAAGAGGCTGGGAGCTATAGCCAAGTACGGAGCAGAGTTCTACTTTGGGAGGAAGCCCGATGTGGGGGAAGAGGACATCTTAGTCACTTACGAAAACAACTACTCCAACGCGAGCATGTACGTCGTGGTCCCCTATAGGAGTGTAATCTCAACCCTCATCGGGGAGAGGGTTCTTCTCTACTTCAGGCTTTACCTTTCCTTCATACTCTTCTTAGCGGTCTCCTACCTCTTCTGGGCAAGGCTCATAACCCACCCCATAAGCAGGCTCAGGGAAACGGTCAGCGAGCTTGAGAGGGGCAACTACGATGTGGACTTCTCGGACATGCTTGAAGCTAAGGATGAATTCGGTAGCATAGCCAGACTCCTGAAGAGCTTTGCGGACGAGACCCGTACGAGGTTGGACAAGCTTGAGCTCATCCTTGACACCGCCTTCACCAGTCCCAACTCCTCCGAAGAGGTTGAGGACTTTGTTAAAGAGGTCCTCTACAGGGTTGACAGCATATTCGGCTCAAGAGCCTCCCTCTTAATAGTGGAGGACACCGAGAGAGGGAAGCCCCTCTACTGGGTCAGCTCCGAAGAACAAGCTACCGAGGAGCTTCTGAGAGTTTACAGTGAGAAGAGGGGTGGATTTCCCGAAGGCTTTGACGAACCTATCTGTCTCAGAGAAGAGTTTGCGGGAAGGCGATACGCTACAGCCCTCTTCAGGGTGGACGAGTCAACGGTTGGAGGTGTTGTCCTCTCCCTGGAAAAGGAGCTTGACCCCATAAACGAAAGCTACCTCAAGGTTATATGCCAGCATCTCTTCAGCACCGTGAGGCTCACCCACCTTGCAACAACCGACCCCCTCACGAGGATAGCCAACAGGAGGATGCTTGGGCACGACCTTGAGAGGTATGGGAGGATAGCGAGGAGATACGGCAAGAACCTGAGCCTGATAATGCTGGACATAGACGACTTCAAAGGAATAAACGACACTTACGGTCACGTGGTCGGTGATGAGGTTCTCAAGAAGATAGCCTCGGTTTTGAAAACCAGCGTCAGGGAGAGCGATACCCTCTACAGATACGGAGGAGAAGAGTTTGCGGTTCTCTGTCCCGAAACGGACAAGAGGGGAGCCTACGAACTGGCGGAGAGGATAAGGAATAAGGTTAAGGAGACAAGCATTGAGCTTCAGGGCGACGGGCTGATATACGTGACCGTCAGCCTCGGAGTTGCGAGCTTTCCCGACGATACTGAGGATCCTCAGGAGCTGCTGAGCGTTGCGGACATAAGCCTCTACAAGGCAAAGAGGGAGGGAAAGGATAGGACCGCCGTTCTTGAGGGAAGAGAGGACAGGGAGAGCTTCCTTGAGAGGTTCAGGAAGGAGAGGGAGCTCAAGGAGTTCCTCCTGAAGGACTCAATCACCTACGAGCTTCAACCAGTCTATGACCTGAAGAAGGATACGGTCTTTGGATACGAGCTCCTCTTTAGGGTGGTTAATGGGGAGAGGCTCTACCCTATGGGAGCTTACATAAAGTACATAGAAGACATGAGCCTGATAGAGGAGGTTGACAGAAAAACGGTGAGGAAGGTTATCCAGCTCCTCCGAAGGAAAGACCTTCAGTCCTACTTCCTCCTGATAAACATATCCCCGAGGTCCCTTGACAGAGGCTCCATATTCACGGAGCTCAGCAGGATTCCCAAGCACCAGAGGGCGAGGGTCTTCGTTGAGATAACCGAGAGGGAAGACTTCCTCAATATGGATAGGGCGCTCTCCTCAATAAGGGAGCTCAAGGATATGGGCTTTGGCATAGTCATAGACGACTTTGGGAGCGGTTACTCCTCCATATCCCAGATGAGACGCTTCGTGAAGTATATAAACCTCATAAAGCTTGATGGCTCCTTTGTCAAAAACGCCTACAGAGACCCTTACAACAGGGCTATACTCATGGGGATAAAGGTTCTCACCGAGAGGCTGGGAATAGACCTGATAGCGGAGTTCATAGAGAAAGAGGAGGATCTCAGGGTAGTCAAGGAGCTTGGCGTAAAGTTCGGTCAGGGCTTCTACTTCAGGGGCAGGGCTATAGCCTGAAGTCCTCCCCAAGATAGGTCTTTCTCACTTCCTTCAGCTCTATTACCTCAGCCGGTCTTCCCTTGGCTATGACCCTACCCTCGGATATTATGTAAACCCTGTCCACCATGCTTATGGTCTCCCTCACGTTGTGGTCTGTCACGAGTATGCCTATGTCCTGATGCTTTAGGTTCCTTACCATGCTCCTTATATCGCTCACTAT
>NZ_JBWONM010000140.1:0-7546 GCF_056450045.1 Hydrogenivirga sp. | reverse complement strand
CTCTCAACGTCAGCCCTCACCTTTCCCCTTATGGGGGCTGAGAAGGGCTTCACTATGGAGGGGAGGGCTTCACCCCCGATCCATACTCCTCCCTCAAGCGGGAACCAGCCAAGAAAGGGGAACTCGTACTCCCTCACCGGGAGGGCGAGGGACTCGGCAAAGGTCCTTACCCTCTTTATAAGGAGGGTCTCCTCCTTGGAACCAGGTCTCCTACCCCCGAAGCCCGTGAGGTCCCAGAGGGAATCCTCCCCCTTCTGCTTGAAGAGTCCGTATATGCAACCGCAGTAGTCCTGCTGGTATATCTCCTTCTCTTTGGTCAGGCGAAACATCTCCTGGGTGCCTCCCCCCTTCCTGTAGTTGAGGGGTAGGAAGCTAACGCCGTACCTCTGGGATACCCTCTTGCCGCTCTCACTGAGCTGGTGAAAGCTCTTTTTAGGGCTCATCAGGAGTGTGGTTGTCATAGCCTCACAGCCGAGCTCTCTGGCAAGGCGGGCAGACCTTTCAAGCCTGAAATCAAAGCAGACAGAACACCTCTCACCCCTTTCGGGCTCCTCCTCAAGCCCCTTCACGCTCATGAGCCAGTTTTCAAGGTCGTATTCACCCTCTATGAGCTTTATGCCGAGCTGTCTGCAGGCTCTCTCAGTTTCCTGATACCTGAGCCTGTACTCTTCATAGGGATGTATGTTCGGATCGTAAAAAAAGCCTATCAGCTCCGAGTTTGGGTAGTCCTCCCTGAGTCTCTCAAGGAAGTAAAGGGCGTCTGGAGCACAGCAGATGTGGACGAGGACCCTCTTCATAAGAAGAGAGTTTAACTCTCACCCTTCTTGGCTGGTATGATATCTTCCAGCTTCATGACCTTCCGCTTGGGGACGCTCACTATAGCCTTTCTGAGGTCCTCACCTTCGTATATCTTGGAAAGCTCCTTCTGGATAAACTCAAAGAGCTGGTCCACCTGTTTTTGGAGCTCCTCCATCTGCTCCTTCATGTTGAGTATGATGTCAACCCCAGCCAGATTGACCCCGAGCTCCCTCGTGAGGAAGAGTATGAACTCAAGCCTTTCAAGGTCCTCGTCCGAGTAAAGCCTCGTGTTGCCCTCAGTCCTCGTTGGCTTCAGAAGACCCTCCCTTTCATAGAGCCTGAGGGTCTGGGGGTGTATGTCGTACATCCTCGCCACGACACCTATTGTGTAGTGCCTCTTCCTCTTCATTGCCATTACCTCTCCTTGATCCTCTCAGGTTTCGGAAGAACCTCCTCAAGCTCCTTGAGTATGGACTCAAGCTTCTTACCATCCTTGAAGACCTTGTCAACCACACCTATCTTTGGAACTACTATGTTAGCCCTAACGTAGAGGTCACCTCTGCCGCTTCCCCTGAGCCTCGGCATACCCTTACCGCTCACCTTTATCAGGTCACCGTGCTGGGTTCCCGGTGGTATCTTCACCTTTACCTTCTCACCGCTTATCGTAGGCACCTCTATTTCGGTTCCGAGCACAGCCTCGGGATAGGTCAGGTTGACGTCAACGTAGAGGTCGTCTCCCTTTCTCTGAAAAATCCTGTGGGGCTTCACCCTTACATGGATGTAGAGGTTGCCGGGCGGTCCTCCGAACCTTCCTGCGTGCCCCTTTCCTTCAACGACAAGCTTTGAGCCTGTATCAACTCCAGGAGGTATCCTCACCTTGATCTTTTCCTTCTTCCTGACAGTTCCCCTTCCGCCACATTCCTTGCAGGGCTCGTAAACAACTCCCTCACCCTGACAGGTGGGGCATGTGTGGGATATGGTCATGAAGAACTGCCTCTGAACCACCTGCCCCGTTCCACCGCAGGTGGGGCAGGTCCTCACCCCCTTGCTCTCATCGTAGCCCATTCCCTTGCAGGAGGGGCACTCAACCTCTCTCTCCACCTCAACCTCAACGGTCGTCCCTCTGTAGGCGTCCTCAATGGATATCTCAACGGTCCTGTAGATGTCCTCACCCCGGAGGGGTCTCTGCCTTCCCCTCCTCCTTCCCCTCGTTGCCCTCTCAAAGATTGAGCCAAAATCAAAGCCAAAGCCCTCCGAACCGAAGATGTCGTTGAGCAGCTCCTCCAAGCTTGGAAAGTCTTGAGTGAACACCTGTTCCTGAGCTCCCGCACCTTCAAAGGCGGCATGTCCGTACCTGTCGTAAAGCTTCCTCTTCTCTGGGTCTGAGAGAACCTGATAGGCTTCGTTTATCTCCTTGAACTTCTCCTGAGCCTCAGGGCTCTTGTTTATATCGGGGTGATACTTTCTCGCCAACCTCCTGAAAGCCTTCTTTATCTCCTCCTGGCTTGCGTTCCTCGGTACCCCAAGTATCTCGTAGTAATCCTTCTTCGTGGAAGGCATTATATACCTCCTATCAAACTTTCTCCTGTGGTATTAAGATAAAATTTGAGTTTATCTATGTCAAGTTTGTGTTCCCTCCGGGATTATGAGCCTTTCGGGTTTGAGTATGTTGCTGCTGACCCTACCCACGCCCACGAACGTATCGTCAATGTATATGGTAGCATAACCATCGGGAAGCTTCTCCTTTAGCAGGACTGGGTTTCCGTGGAGCACCTTCTTCCCAGAGAAGTAATCCAAACTCACCTTCGGCAGGAAGGAGAAAGCCTCCTCAAGGCTCATAACGTATCTCCATGGTTCCTCTGAACTCAGGAACTCCTCTAAGGGGACGGCATCCCTCAGTTGGAAGGGTCCGACGGACTCCCTCCGTAAGCTCTTTACAACAGCGCCAGTAGAGAGCTTCTCCCCGAGATCTTTTACAAGGCTCCTTACGTAGGTTCCCGAGGAGACCCTCATGTAGAGCTCAACCTCAGGCAGATCGCAGGAAAGGAGCTTTAGCTCGTAAACCTTCACCTTCACGGGCTTTAGCTTTGGTGTGTCCCCCTTTCGGGCGAGCCTGTATGCCCTCTTGCCCTCAACCCTCTTTGCTGAGAAGGGAGGGGGAACCTGCTGTATCTCACCTCTGAAGTCCCCGAGTGCCTCCTCAACCTCTTCGCAGGTTACCTTTACCTCGGAGCTGCCTAATATCTTCCCCTCAAGGTCGTAGGTGTCCGTCCTGATTCCGAGGAGGGCGACCACCCTGTAGCTCTTGTCCATGTTCAGGAAAAGCCAGGAAAATCTTGTTGCCCTCCCAACGAGCAGGACGAGAACCCCCGTGGCTATTGGGTCAAGGGTGCCCGTATGCCCGACCTTCGTTCTCAGCTTTCTTCTGACCTTCTCAACTACACGGGTTGAGGTGATACCGGAGGGTTTGTCTATGACGAGGACTCCGTCCTTTACCATCTCAGCTGAGGAAGTCCTTCAGGTGTCTCTTCATGGCGAGGCTTCTCAGTTTACTCAGAGCCCTCGTCTCCAACTGGCGGACCCTCTCCCTTGATACCCCCAGGATATCACCTATCTCCCTGAGGGTCTTTGGCTCGTTTCCCCTGAGCCCGAAACGAAGCTCAACCACCCTCCTCTCCTTCTCGGGGAGCTTGTCAAGGAGTCCGTATATCTCCTTTTCAAGAACCTCCTGAAGCACGCTCTCCTCAACTTCGGCGGTTCCGTGTTGGCTCAGAAAGTCAACGAAGAAGGTGTCCTCGTTTTCACCGACGGGGGCATCTAAGGAGAGGGGTATCCTGCAGACCTGAAGGTACTTCTCAACCTCCTCGGGTGAGACCCTGTAGCCCTCCTTCTTGAACTTCTCCTCAACCTCTTCGTCCGTTGGCTCCCTTCCGAGTTCCTTTGTCAGCTCCTTCCTTATCATGTCCTTTGATAGGAACTCAGCGACCTCCTCGGGAGTTGGCTCCCTTTCCAGCTCCTTGGCGAGCTCGGCGTATATGGTCCCTATCCTGCTTATGAGGTGGGACTGCTTGAGGGGGATTCTGACCGCTCCCGTCTGCTGGGAGAGAGCCTGCATTATAGCCTGCCTTATCCACCAGACCGCGTAGGATATGAACTTGACGCCCCTCTCTGGGTCAAACCTCTTGGCAGCCTCAAGGAGCCCGAGGTTTCCGGCGGCTATTAGCTCGGAGAAGGGGAGACCGTAGCCTATGTACTGCTTCGCCACACTCACAACGAACCTGAGGTTGGACTCAACCAGCTTCTTGAGGGCTTCCTCGTCCCCCTCCTTAGCTCGCCTCGCGAGCTCCTTCTCCTCCTCAGGAGTAAGGAGAGGTATCTTGGATATCCTCTTAAGATACTGATTTATGAGCTCCTGCTCTGTGTCAGACATAGCTTACCTCACCTCAGGTTGAGCACAAGATATATGTTGGAGCCGTTCCTGTAAACGAGAAGGAGTGCCTTGCTCTTGCCCATCTCCTTCAGCTTCTCTATCGTGCGGTAGAACTCCCGAACACTCCCCACCTTTTTATAGTTCACCCTCATTATAACATCTCCGGGTCTGAGTCCACTCCTGTAAGCCTCGCTCCCTGGCACGACTCCAACGACGAGAACTCCCTCAATACCGAGCCTTGCCTTCTCCTGAGGGGTTAGGTCCCTCAGGGAGAGTCCCAGGTCCTCCGATTCACCAGCCTTCTGGCTCTTCCTACCCTTCTCCGGAAGCTCTCCGACAACCACCTCTATCTCCCTCTTCTTGCCGTCCCTTATCACCGTAAGGCGAACCTTTGTTCCGGGCTTTGTCTTCATTATCGCAAGCTGAAGGTCCCTCACGCTGTCAAGCTTCTTCCCGTTCAGGGCGACTATTATGTCCCCGACCTTGAGCCCCGCCTTGTCCGCCGGACTGTTCTTTAGGACCTGGGCTATCAGTATGCCCTCCTTGACGCCTATAGCCTCCGCTATGTCCGGTGTTATCTCCTGTATCACAACACCAAGCCATCCCCTTATGACCCTGCCGTGCTCAAGTATCTGCTCCATAACCCACTTGGCGAGGTTTATCGGTATGGCAAAGCCAAGACCCTGCCCAGAGGCAACTATCGCTGTGTTTATACCTATTACCTCTCCGTGGATGTTGATGAGGGGTCCTCCCGAGTTCCCCGGGTTTATCGCCGCGTCCGTCTGTATGTAGCTCTCATACTGGGTTATCCCGATGCTCCTCTTGAGGGCGGAGACAACACCGACGGTAACGGTTCTCTCCAGCCCGTAGGGGTTTCCTATCGCTATGGCGAGCTGACCCACCCTGACCCTGTCTGAGTCTCCAAGCCTGGCTATCCTCTCATCCACGTTCTCTATACCCTTGGCGGACACCTCAAGGACAGCTATATCGGTCTTGGGGTCTGTCCCAACTATCTTCGCCCTCTTTTCGGTGTGCTTATCAAACCTGACGGTGACAGCCTTGGCATCCTCAACGACGTGGTTGTTGGTGAGTATGTAGAGCTTTCCTCCCTCATGCTTGACTATAACTCCCGAGCCCAAGGACCTCCTCTCCTGCTTGAAGGGCTCCATCGGTATCCTGAAAGGGAGGTCAAAGTCCTCAAAGGGATTGAACTCAACCTCCTGAACCGCAAAGATTGTAACGACCGAGGGCGAGACCTTGTCCACAACCTTGGTGAGCTCTCTCTGGAAGGACTCAAGGACGCCTCCGCCGTTTATATGGCTCTCCTCAACCGGCTGGGTTGCTCCTGTCTGGGCTTTGCATCCGACAAGCATTGAGAGGATAAGGAATGCGGTAAGGGCAAGCGCGTTCATCTTTAACCTCCTCATACTACCCTCACATACAAAAATAGCATACGGAAGGATGGTCCTTCTATAGAGTTTATCAGGTTGAGTATCTTTTCCCTCGTGAGAAGGCGCCTCCTCTTAGGATTGAGGGAGCTCCCCGTGTAGTGAAAGAACTGAACCAGATCCCAGCCCCTGAAGGGAACCTCAATCTCCCTCACGAAGTGGGAGACCTCGTATCCCTTGAACAGGGAAAGGACGAAATCCTCTTCGGGAAAGGGGAAGTTGAAGGCTTCAAGGCTTCCCTTCACTGGGATCGCTATCCCAACACCTTTTCTTGCAACCCTGAGAGCCTCGCAGGAGCTCTTCTCTACATCCGTCCAGTGAAGGGAGAAGTTGCTCAGGACATACTCAAAGCTCCTATCCCTGAAGGGGAGCTCTTCAGCATCTCCGACTATCCCTTCTCCGAACCTTTCCCTGTAGAGGTCTACCATCCCCTCGGAGAGGTCAAGACCGACGGGCTCACAGCCTGGCGGAAGGTAGGAGGAGACGAAGCCCGTCCCGCACCCAAGGTCCAGAACCCTGCCCGCGGGTTTCACAAACTCAACGAGGGTTCTCGCCGACTCCCTCTGGGGCAGAGCCCACCTATCGTAGGTCTGAGCTGACCTTGAGAAGCGTAGAGAGTAAGCTCCTTTCATCTTCAGCAGGGAAATGACCTCCGGGAAGAGTTATAAGTTTACTACCTTTTATCAGGCTGTGGAGCTTGAGGGCTTCAAGGGGAGGTACTATCCTGTCCTCTTCCCCCTGGAGGATAAAGGTCTCCTTTCTCAGGAGGGAAGCTCTGTCCCTGAGGTCCATCCCTATGTAATCCTCAAGCATTCTGAGGGCATCCGGTAGGGATAGCCTGTCCTCAAACCTGCGGGGATAAGCTATGTTCCTGAAGACCTCCACGCCCTCCATCTTTATCCTGAGCTTGAAGGCTCTGAGGTTCTTTCCCTCCCACGCACCTCCGAAGTAGGGGGAGGTCCCTATGAGGAAGAGCCTCCTTACCTTTCTCGGAAAGAGGGATGCTATGAGCAGGGCAATGGTACCACCGAGGGACCATCCGATGAGGTCGTGTCTGCCCGGGAGGGAGAGAGCTATATCCTGGGCTGTTTTCAGGAGGCTCTCGTACCTGCCCTCGTTTTTTCCGTGTCCCGGAAGCTCCACCTTTATGCCCGGAAGTTTGTCAAAGACCTTGGAGGAAAAAGCCCAGCCGTGGATGAAGACGGGATTCAGGAGGGGCATAGAAATATAATAGGTGAGATGCTTGTAGCTGAGAACCTAAGAAAGAGCTTCAAGGGTAGGGAGATTATAAAGGGTGTTAACCTGAAGATAGAGAGGGGGGAGGTTGTGGGACTCCTTGGTCCCAACGGTGCTGGAAAGACGACTCTCTTCAACTCCCTCGTGGGCTTCATAAAGGTTGATGGGGGCAGGATAGAGCTTGACGGAGAGGATATAACCCACCTTCCTCCCCACAGGAGGTCTAAGAAGGGGATAGCCTTCCTCCCCCAGGAACACACCCTCTTTGAGGACCTGACTGTCCTTGAGAACCTGCTGATATTCCTTGAGTTCTTTACCCAGAGCAGGGAAGAAGCCATCACTGTGGCGGAGACCCTACTTGAGGACTTCGGTCTTCTGAACCTGATGAACCAGAAAGCTTATACCCTGTCGGGCGGTCAGAAGAGGCGCCTTGAGATAGCCAGGAGCCTGATAACCAAGCCCAAGTACCTCTTTTTGGATGAGCCTTTTGCTGGACTTGACCCGATAATAGTGAGCGATATAAGGAGCATGGTAAGGAACCTAAAGCATCAGGACATAGGCATACTCGTGACAGACCACAACGTGAGGGAGACCATAAGCATGGTGGACAGGGTTTACATAATATCCGAGGGTA
>NZ_JBWONM010000139.1:0-11170 GCF_056450045.1 Hydrogenivirga sp. | reverse complement strand
ATTTTATTTTATCTGTTTTTTCAAAGATACCTTTCCATTCTTTCTTTGCTCCCTCAAAAAGTTCGGAAATGACCGAATAAGTTGTCTTTGAGTCTTTGTATTTTCTAAATTTTAATTCTTTATTCTTCCTGCTTTTTGCTTCCCACTCATCAAATAACTTAGCGTAAATTAATTTGAAAATCTCATTAAAGCTATCAACACCAGAATTTGCCAACACCAGTTCTTCAAGTAATTCAATAATTTCTCTAAGTGATTTCTTCTTTTCTTTAGATTTTTTCTCTAATTCTTCAAGAGTCCACTTTCTACTTAAAACAATATCTGCAACCTCAATTGCTGGATTTTTAGTATCTTTAACCTCTAAATATTCTGTATATGTGGGTATATCTGGTAAGTTATCATCAAACTCCTTTGGGTAAGGTCTGTAAAGGATAGTTATTTCTTTCCCATTTACCGCTACACCAATTGGTGAGCCTTCAGCATTCAAATAACTTTTAAGCTGAGGAATATTTAGTTTTTCGTGAGGTGCTTTAACCTCAACTATTATCCATGGAGTTATCCCATCTTCTTGGTATACGACAATATCAGCTCTCTTTTTTTCCCTACCAAAGCTTACCTTTTCTTCAACTTTGATTTTATCTTTTGGATAACCGTAATTATCTGTTAGTTCAAAAAGAAATAATTGTCTTACTATCTCTTCGGGTCTTTTCTGATTTTTGTTTTCATCCAATACCAGTTTTTCTTTTCCGTAGAAGTCATGACTTTTTATATACCATTTGCCTTTATTTTTCTCATATATTTTAAGCTTATGTAAGTGATTAGCCAATAATGGCAATTCTGTTTCAGCGTTTGGAATTATTTTGTTTATGATTTTCATATTTTCATCCATCTTTCTCATCTCCTTAATATGATTTCGTTCTTATTTTTGAATATCTCTAAGGTAGGTTGCAGAATTTCTGCTAAATCGTTCATATCCGAACTATGCAACTAAAATGGCTCCGGGGGAGGGACTCGAACCCCCGACCAGGTGGTTAACAGCCACCCGCTCTGCCGGCTGAGCTACCCCGGATGCAAAGGTTAATTTTATCCCCCTACCTTTTAAAAATCAAGGTCGTAGTCCTCTTCGGAGAACTCTCCCTCCTCCTCAAATATCTCCTCCTCGCTCTCACCTACAGGGCTTGCAAGGGGAGCGAACTTGGCGAACTCCTTTACGAAGGCTACCTTCACAACACCTGTCGGTCCCTGTCTCTGCTTGGCAACTATTATCTCCGCTATGCCCTTCTCTTCCGGAGAGGGGTTCTTCTTGTAGTACTCGGGTCTGTGGAGGAAGATTATTAGGTCCGCATCCTGCTCTATCTGCCCTGACTCCCTTAGGTCCGCAAGCTGGGGTCTCCTGTCGCTCCTGTGCTCAACCTGCCTTGAGAGCTGGGCGAGAGCTAAGACAGGTATTGAGAGCTCTTTGGCGAGCGCCTTGAGGTTCCTTGATATCTCCGCCACCTCCTCCTGACGGGAGGATTTCCTTGCCGGAGAACGGAGCATCTGCAGGTAATCAACGGCAACGAACTCAACGCCTTTCTCCTTTTTCAGCTTTCTCGCCTTTACCCTTAGCTCGGTTGTGGTCAGAGATGGGGTATCGTCTATGTATATCTCAGCTTGAGAGAGATCAAGGGCTGCGGTGAGGAGTCTCTCCCTCTCCCAATCGGTTATGAAACCCGCTCTGAGCTTCTGAAGGGGAATCTCCGCCATGCTTGAGAGGAGCCTCATAACGAGCTGCTCCTTGCTCATCTCAAGGGAGAATATTGCCACGGGCTTTTCTTCCACGAAGGCTACGTGGCTCACGAGGGTCAGCATAAAGGAGGTCTTACCCATTCCCGGTCTTGCGGCGAGAACCACGAGGTCGGAGGGATGGAAGCCTGTCGTCATGACGTCAAGCTCGGTGAAGCTGGTTGATAACCCTGTCACGAGCCTCTCTGTCTTCCTGAACTGGTCAATCATCTCCACCACCTGTTTAGCCACCTCCTTTATGTGGTGGTAGTGGGTTACGGTGGTCTTTTCCGATATCTCAAATATCTTTGACTGGGCTATCTCAATGATAGTATTGAAGTCCTGAAGGTCCTTGACATCCTTTATGAGCTCCATTGAGAGCTCAAGGACAGCTCTCAGACCAGCCTTCTCCTTAACTATGCTGCAGGCTGTCTCCAGGGTGCTCAGGGGTGCAGCCTCCTCGTATATGCTCAGTATCCAGTCAAAGGGGAGCCTGTCCTCAAGACCCTCCCTCCTTATGAAGTCCCTCAGGACAACCTCATCCCAGTTGTTGCCGTGCTCCTGCCAGAGCTTGACTATCGTTCTGAAGAGGAGTTTGTGCTCTTCTATGTAGAAGTCCTCCTCGTTCAGGTACTCTAAGACCACTGGTATGTTGTCGGGATCGGCAAGCATAGTCCCAAGGACCGATCTCTCTGCGGACTCATCGTGAGGAGGCTTTACGTTAAGAGATATCATAGTAATAGATTAATCCTTTACCGCCGTCACCTCCACCTCTATCTGGGCGTTCAGCGGTAGCTCCTTCACACCAACGGTGACCCTCGCTGGCTTCACCTCCACACCCTCAAAGAAGCTTTCATAAAGGGAGTTGAGCTCAGAAAACCTCCCGATGTCGGTGAGGTATACAACCACCTTCACTATATCCGACCTTTTATAGCCAGCCTCTTTAAGTATGGCGTCTATGTTCCTGAAGACCTGCTGTGCCTGATCCTTGAAGTCATCAAGGAGCACACCCCTCCCGGGGTCTATCCCTATCTGACCGGACAGGTAGAGGGTGTTATCCACCTCAATGGCTTGAGAGTAAGGTCCTACCGGCTTTGGAGCCCTATCGGTAAGTATCCGCCTTCTCATCGGAAAAATTATAAAGGGGAAGGAGGGGCTGGATGGAGGGACTTAATCAACAGGTTTTGCGTCTATAACGTCGTCCCCGCCTTCCTTCTTCTCTCCTTCAGAGCCAGCCTGCTTTCCTGCACCCTCGTATATCTGCGAGCCTATCTTGGAGGAGGTCTGGAGTACCTTGTCCATCACAGCCTTTATCTGCTCAGCGTTCTGTGCCTCCTGCATAACCTTCTTAGCCTCCTCAATTACCTCCTGAGCCTCCTTAACCTGGTCCTCGGGTAGCTTGTCCTTGTTTTCATTCACTATCTTCTCAAGGTTGTAAACGAGCTGGTCAAGTTGGTTCTTCGTCTCTATGAGCTCCTTCTTCTTCCTGTCCTCTTCAGCGTGAGCCTCAGCTTCTTTTACCATCTTCTCAATCTCTTCCTGCGTGAGTCCCGAGGAGGGCTGTATCCTTATTGACTGCTCCTTGCCCGTTCCGAGGTCCTTTGCGGTAACGTGGAGTATTCCGTCGGCGTCTATGTCAAAGCAGACCTCAATCTTGGGAACACCCCTCGGTGCAGGTGGTATGCCCGTGAGGTAGAACTTTCCTAAGGACTTGTTGTCCTTTGCAAGGGGTCTTTCACCCTGAAGGACGTGTATTTCAACCTCTGTCTGATAGTCGGAAGCTGTCGTGAAGACCTCGCACTTCTTGTAGGGTATTGGCGTGTTCCTCGGGATGAGGACCGTCATCACACCTCCGTAGGTCTCAACTCCAAGGGAGAGGGGTGTAACGTCAACGAGGAGTATCTCCTTGACCTCCCCGGAGAGAACACCAGCCTGTATCGCGGCTCCAACGGCTACGACTTCATCGGGGTTCACCCCCTTGTGGGGTTCTTTACCGAAGAACTCCTTTATCCTCTGCTGGACGAGGGGAATCCTCGTGGAACCTCCCACGAGAACAACGTCGTCTATGTCCTGAGGGCTGAGCTTCGCATCCTCAAGCGCCTTCTTGACTATGTCCATAGTCCTGTCTATGAGGTCCTTTATCATCTCCTCAAGCCTTGCCCTCGTGAGTTTCCTTTGAAGGTGGAGGGGCTGGTTCGTGTTGGGGTCTATGGTTATGAAGGGAAGGTTTATCTCCGTTTCAAGCTTGAAGGAGAGCTCCTTCTTAGCCTGCTCGGAAGCTTCCTTCAGCCTTTGGAGTGCCGTCTTGTCCTGCTTCAGGTCAATTCCGGTCTCCTTCTTGAACTCATCAATGAGCCACTCCATTATCCTCTCGTCTATGTTCGCACCGCCAAGGTGGGTATCACCGCTCGTTGCCTTGACTTCTATAACACCCTCTCCTCCCTCAAGGATTGAGACGTCAAAGGTTCCTCCACCAAAGTCGTAAACGAGTATCTTCACATCGCTCTTCTTGTCCAGTCCGTAAGCCAGAGCCGCTGCGGTCGGTTCGTTGAGAATTCTAAGGACCTCAAGTCCCGCTATCTTACCCGCATCCTTCGTAGCCTGACGCTGTCTCTCGTTAAAGTATGCGGGAACGGTTATAACCGCCTTGGTTATCTTCTCACCTATGTAGGCTTCCGCCGCCTCCTTGAGCTTCCTTAGAACGTGTGCTCCCACCTCCTCAGGTCTGACGAGCTTTCCTGCGTTGGGAACATCAAAGGCTGCATCTCCCTTCTCATCGGCAACCACCTTGTAGGAGACCCTCTTTGCCTCCTCCTTAACCTCTTCGTACTTTCTACCTATGAACCTCTTTGACTCGTATATCGTGTTCTCTGGGTCAAGAACAGCCCTCCTCTTTGCAGGCTCTCCCACGAGTATCTCCTTCTCCTTCGTCCAGGACACGACAGAGGGCGTGAGCCTTGAACCCTCCTGGTTGGGAATAACGACCGCCTCATCCCCCATCATAACCGCAACGACGGAGTTCGTTGTCCCCAGGTCTATACCAAGTATCTTCTCCGCCATCTTTTCACCTCCTTTCCTTTCTGTGGTGATTATTTTAAACCTTTAGTCTTTTCGTGTCAAGTTTTATAAAAACAATCTTATTAACCATTGATGGGGACAGAAAACACCTTCGGTAATATGGAGGAAGCCTTAAAGGACTCAGTCCTTCTTGACTACGGAGTCTATCAGCTTGTCAACATCAAGTATCTCCATCAGACCGTGTTCGGTCTGGGCTACGTGGCTAACAAACTCGCTGTACCTGCCAGCCATCGGATTCGGCTCAAACCTCTCCTGGGGGATTCTAACGACACCAACGATCTCGTCAACGAGGACACCAGCCTTGCCGTGGGCTGAGTCAAGAACAATTATCCTCGTAGGCTCCCTCGTTTCGGAAAGCCCGAGGAGCTGTTTGAGGGACAGAACGGGGATTATCTCCCCTCTGAGGTTTATCACACCGACAACGTAGCTCGGTGTGTAGGGAACTCTGACCGTCTCCATCGTCTTTGATATGGTTAGTATCTTCTTGAGGTTTATTCCGATAAGCTCGCCCTCCAAGGAAAAGCCGAGGAACTCTTCCACACCCGTGAGGGCTACCTCAGGCTTGGTCTCTCCCGTTGGAACTATGTCAGCCATAACACCACCTCACACAAGAGAAATAGACCTCATCTCCCTCCTGAGTATCCCATCAAGGTCAAGGATAAGGACTACCTTTCCGTCTCCTGTTATGGTCGCTCCCGATATGCCCTGAACCTCACCTATTATCTTGCCAAGGGGCTTCACCACAACCTCCTCATCACCGAACAGGTCCTCAACGGTGAAGGCGACCTTCTGACTCCCCACCTGAGAGACTATAACGTAGCCAACGTCGCTCCCCCCCATCTCAAGAGCCTCGCCGAGGTTTATCAGAGGTATGGTCAGCTCCCTGAGTATGAGAACCTCCTTTCCGGAGACGGTCGTTATCTGGGCGTCCTCTCCCTGGATTATCTCAAGGACCGAGTATATAGGTATCGCGAAGAACCTTCCGTTTACGGACACGAGAAGCGAGCGTATTATGCCCACGGTAAGGGGGAAGGAGAGGGTTATCCTTGTCCCCTTTCCTCTCTCCGTCTCTATATCAATGGTTCCCCTGAAGGCGGAGACGGTGTTCATGACAACGTCCATCCCCACACCCCTTCCCGAGACCTGAGAGACCCCCTCCGCTGTTGAGAAGCCCGGATGGAATATAAGGAAGAGGACATCCTTCTCGGTCATCTTCTCAGCCCTGTCGGGGCTTATTAGACCCTTTTCAAGAGCCTTCTGCTTGACCTTCTCCACATCTATTCCTCTCCCGTCGTCCGCTATCTCTATGAATATCCTGTCCCCGTGGTAGTAGGCGCTGAGCTTAACCATTCCCTTCCTCGGCTTTCCGAGTCTTTCCCTCTCGTCGGGGGGCTCAATTCCGTGGTCAACGGCGTTCCTTATGAGGTGTATTAGGGGCTCCTCAAGCTTCTCCAGAACCGTCTTATCCATCTCCGCATCTTCACCCTCAAGGACGAGCTCAACCTCCTTGCCGAGCATCCTTGCGAGGTCCCTCACAACCCGCGGGAACTTTTGGAACAGGCGCTTTACGGGTTGCATCCTCGTTTTCATAACGGCGAGCTGAAGGTCTCCAACTATCCTGTCCAAGGAGGACATGACTGTCTCAAGGTCATCAACGGTCTTTGACCTGTACTCTTCCTGAAGCCTCTGAAAGACCCTCAGGAGCCTGTTTCTCTCAAGTACGAGCTCACCCACAAGGTTCATGAGGTCCTCTATCTTGTTCACGTCTATTCTGAGGACCTTTTCCCCTTCGGTCTTTGGCTGGGGCTTCCTCTCGGGCTTCTCCTCCTTCGGAGCCTCCTTGACCTCCTCTTGCTCCTCCTTGGCTACCTCATCAGCCTTCTCTATTCCCTTCTCCTCAACGGGCTCTTCAGGTTGAGGAGCCTCTCCCTTTGCCACGAGCCTGTCAAGGGCTTCTATAAGCTCTGTAGGTCTCTCATCGGGGGGAAGGAGTATCAGCTCCTCAAGGACTTCCTCTATGGGCTTTCCCTTCAGGTGAGAGAAGCCGAACCTTTCAAGGAGCTCCTCCAGAGAGCCTTCTTCTTCTCCCCTTTGGGGTGCTGCCCCTCCCTCTTGGAGGCTTCTTAGCTTGCTTACAAGCTCAGAGGGAACCTCAACCTCCTCTCCAGCTTCATATCTCGGAAGGGCGGAGCGTATGAAGTCAACCGCCTCAAGGATGGCATCATTTATCTCCGGTGTTAAGGTAAGCTCACCGCTTCTCAGCTTACCCAGAACGTCCTCCGCTGCGTGGGCTACCTCAACTATGGCGTTAAGTCCAAGGAAGCCAGCTCCTCCCTTGAGAGTGTGCATAGCTCTGAAGGTGGCGTTGAGGAGTTCTTCGTTCTTTGGGTCTTTCTCAAGCTCTAAGAGATTCTCCTCAACCTTCTGTAGGTTCTCTTCAGCCTCAACAACGAACTCGTTGAAGATCTCTCTCATATCATCGCTCATCATGACCCTTCTCCTCTATGGGCGAGCTTGTCCACCATCTCAAGGAGCTCCGCAGCGTCAAACTTGACTATGAAGCCATCGGCGTGAACCCTGAAAGCCCTCTGCCTGTTTGATTCATCGCTCAGGGTTGTGTTAACTATTACTGGAAGACCCATGAGTCCGGGCGTCTCCTTTATCTTCTTCGTGAGGGTCAGTCCGTCCATGTTGGGCATCTCTATATCGGTTATAACGAGCTGAATGTAGTCCGTTATCGGTCTGTTTTCACCCTTAGCCCTCTCAAGGTATTCGTTTAGGGTGTTCCAGGCCTCAAGCCCGTCTTCAGCCATGATAACCTTGTGTCCTGCGGATTCAAGGATGTCCCTTATTATCTTTCGTGCTATGGCAGAGTCCTCAGCTATGAGGATGGTGTAGCTCTGCTTTGTCTCCTTCGCCTCCTCCTTAGCCTGAGCTTCGTGGAAGACCTTAAGGAGACCTATGTCATGGAGTATCCCTTCAAAGTCAAGGATTATGAGTAGTCCATCCTCGGTATCAACAACCCCTGTAATCCTCCCTCCCAACTTCTGGTTAAGGGTGTCGGGAGCCTTCTTTATGTCCCTCCAGCTTATCCTCCTTATCCTCTTTGCATCGTGGACAATGACGCCTACGTTCTCCCTTAAAAACTCAAGGTGGAGGAGAAACTTCTTCCTCTCGGAAGGCTCCTCTATACCCATCCATCGGGCTAAGCTGACCACGGGAACGAGCTTACCCCTTATCTCAGCCATACCCTCAACTTCAGGTGGCATGTTGGGTACCTTGGTTACCTTGGGCATGCGCAGGACTTCCCTTACCTTAGCCACGTTAACTCCAAATATCCACTCGTAAACGCCTTCGGGTCTGTCCTCATAAATCCTGAAGTCAACTATCTCAAGCTCATTCTTACCAGTCTCCAATATGTCGGGCAGTGCATGGGGACTTTTCTCAGGATTCATCCCCTTCCTCCTTAAGAGCCTCGGAGAGCCTGTCCACTATATCTTTTATCTCCTTGGAGAGCTTGGAGGTGTTGTCGGCGAGCTTACGGAATTCGGAGGCGACGACGGCAAATCCCTTCCCTGACTCCCCGACCCTTGCAGCCTCTATCGCCGCATTGAGGGCAAGGAGGTTAGATTGCTTGGCTATCTTCATCAGGCTCTCGGTAAGCCTTGAGAGCTCCTCCATGTACTTATCACACTCAACACTCTTGCTATCCGCCATAGCTTTCCTCCATAGGGATCACGCTCTTTGACACTCCAATTTAAGTTTATCAAGATTATCCACTATTTTGGATGCCACCTCTTTGACCCTTATGAGCTTGTTAGCTGCCTCCTCAAGTTTGCCCGCTTTCTTGAGTTCGTATATCTCCCGTGCAAGCTTATGAAGCTCTATGTGAGGCTGTTCTATATCTTTAAAACTTTGGAGATAGCCGCAATTCTCTTTACCAACAGAATAGTACCACTTCCCTAAGTAGCACTGGGTGTGGTCAACGAGCTCAGAGGGGTCCATCTCAAGCTCACCTTCCATAAATTTTAGAAGCTTGAGCTTCCACATGTTGTGGGCTATCTTCGCCTTCTCTATGCTAAAGGCATCCAGCTGGAAACGCTGTATATCCTCCAACAGAGACTTTAACCTTTCTATAGTCTCATTGGCTACCTGCTTCAGCAGATGGGCTTTCTCTTTTTCTTCCTCAGCAAGCTTGTCAATCTCTGCAGCTGATTGGGCAAGTTGACTTGCGGTACTTGATTCTTCCTCGCCAGCTGTAGCGAGGGCTGATATCCTCTCTTCAACCTCATTTATCTTTTCAGCCAGCTGAGATACCGCCTCACTTGCCTTCTCAGAGGCTTCCATACCCGATTGGACAGTCTCAAGTATCTTTGATATGAAGCTTACTGCCTTAGATGTAGATTGCCCTATACCTTCTATTATCTCAATTATGTCTTTTGTTGAATCTGAAGTTCTCTCCGCAAGCTTCCTTACTTCATCTGCAACCACAGCAAACCCCCTTCCTGCCTCTCCAGCTCTTGCAGCTTCTATTGCAGCGTTTAGGGAAAGCAGGCTTGTTTGTTCAGCTATGGAGTTTATAGTTCCAGTAATCTCTCCTATTCTATCCACAGAACGCTTGAGCTCCTCTATAACCTCCGAGTACTTCTGAACAGAATCGTATATGTATTTCATGCTTTCTATAAGGTCATTGAGTATCCTGCTGTTTTCCTTAAAGGCGGAGTACATGTTTTCCACGAGCTCTTTTGCTCCCACTATGTTCTCAGCATTCTGCCTAACTATCATGGAAAACTCTTCAGCTGATGTAGAAACCATGCTAATATTGTCGAACAGCTGATTAAAATTCTTCTCAAGACCATAAGCAACATCGGTCAGGACAATAGCCCTATCAGTTAGGTCTGACGAGGCGGAATAGGTCTTATTAAGCATATCCCTCAGTTTTTGAACAAGGACGTTAAAGCTTTCATAGAGATTTTTATACTCTCCCTCCTTTACATCAAGGCTGATGGTAAAGTCCCCTTTGCCAAGCTTCTCCATAGCCTCAGAGAGGTCCCTTATAACGTCCTCTACAGCCCTTGCCCTCTCTTCTATCTTCTTGCGGACAAGCTCTTTTATCTGCGGGTAGAAGTCTGATAGGTCCTTTGTGGGGTCGGTAAAATCTATCTGGTTAACATCTACATCCACATCTTTAAGGAAGTCAAAGAAGAAGGCATCAAAAACGCTCTGTATATCGTAGATGAAAACCTTTGTTATAGCCGTCAGAGCCTTTGAGCGAAAACCCGGTTTGAAACGAAAGGCTTTTTCAAGGTATTTGGCTATCAAACTAACATATATAGAGTAGCTGCCCACATACCACTTCATAGGAAGGTCAAGAACATTATGAACACTTCCTATCTTGAGTCTCCTCTCAAAGTAAGGGACTCCAAAGTTGCCTCCCCTTTTTGCTTCCTCAAATATATCAAGGAAGTACTGGAGCTGATTTCTCTCTAATTGAGCCCTCAGAGACTCTAGAGATATCCCCTTTTCTTTTGCAACTTTCTCCATAAAACTTCTTGTCTCTGGGAAGCTAAATTGAACATCGTAAAATTCTTTAATTATACGCGGTCCGTACTCCTTAGCCCACGAATAGAGCTGGGAGAGGACAGCTACATCTTCGGCGCTGAATCCCATAAACTCCTTACGGAGCCTGAGATTTTCTTCTGTTATACCGTACATGACCATGGCTCAGCTCCTCCACTGTCTCAACGGCTCTACTTATAGTATAACGGAGCATGTATAATTTTTTTCATGGCGGATGAAGAGTTCCTATCTCAGGAAGAGATAGATATGCTCCTTCAGAGCCTTGGAAAGGAAGAAGAAGAAAAAGTAGAGGAAGTAAGCTACAAACCCTTTAATATAAACGAGCTTGAAAAGATATCCCCTACAAGACTCATCAGACTTGAGCAGGTGATAAACACCTGGATCGCAAACGCGACCCCCGAGCTTAGGGGGATGATATTTAACCTTGACAACATATCCCTTTCGGAGGTCAAAACGGAGAAGATATCCGACTTCGTTCTCAAGATTCCCCTCCCAGCTGCGATAGCCCTTCTGAACGTGGAAGCTCTGGGGGGAAGGATGTATATGGTTATAGACACACGGCTCATATACACCGTGATAAGCATAATCTTCGGGGGTCCAGCCCAGCCCTATAAGGTTGAGGGCAAGAGCTTTACCAAGTTTGAGCTGAAGGTCATAAATAACCTCGTTGATATACTTGTTAAACACCTAAACGATGCATGGATTGCGCTTGTTAAAGAAGGGAGCATAGAGTTCGCTGGTTTTGAAGACA
>NZ_JBWONM010000138.1:0-4905 GCF_056450045.1 Hydrogenivirga sp. | reverse complement strand
CTCTGTTTCCAACAACCGCAACTACCCTGAACTCTTCAGCTTTTCCAAGCTCCTGCAGTCTGTCTTCCTCAAGCTCCTCCAGGGCGCCGTAGGGGTAGGGGAACTCGTAGTAGAAGAGCCTGCCGTCCTTACAAAGATAGGCACACTTTACCACACCCTCGTAGAGGGTCCCTCCGCTCGTTATCATGTAAAGGGCGTCTCCGCTTACTTCAATCTTCTTGGCTCCCACAACCTTCCTCTGAAGGTCCCAAAAGAGGGAGGCTCTTTCAACCAGCGATCGGGATCTTCCGGATAGGGTCAGGCTTGAGTCAATTCCCCTTGAGAAGATGAGAACAAGAAGGGAGAAGGTCAGTCCGATCAGGGTAAGGACTATGAGAACCTCAATCAGGGTAAAGGCTCTACCCCTCAAGGAGCCTCTCCAGCTCTTCCTCGGGCATGGGTTTTGCAAGGTAGAATCCCTGTGCGTAGGTGCATCCCATCTCCTTAAGGAGCTGTAGCTGTTCTTCACTTTCAGCCCCTTCCGCATGGCTCTCCAAGCCGAGCCTGCTGGCGAACTGGACGATAGTCTCAACGAGCGCTCTGTCCTTCCTGTCCTCAACCATCCTCTTTATAAAGGATATGTCTATCTTTATGATGTCAACAGGGAAGTCCTTTATGTAGGAGAGGGAGGAGTATCCCGTTCCAAAGTCATCGATAGCTATCCTAACGTTTCTGCGGAGCCTCTCCAGAACGTTCTTAGTTCTCTCTATGTTTACGACGAGAACCCTTTCTGTAATCTCAAGAACGTGCCTTCTCCTACACTTCAGGCAGAGGTTGTAGATTTTGTCAATGTATTCGTCGTTGAAGAAGCTCCTTGCGGAGACGTTGAAGGAAAGGGGGATGGAAAACTTACCCGTGAGTCGCTCTATCTCTTTAAGGCTCCACTCCTCAAAGTAGCTCAGGAATCGGCTCCTCTCTAAATAATCTATAAACTCCGCTGGTCCATGAATTTTCCCCTCTTCATCCCTTATCCTGATGAGGAGCTCCGCTCCGGCGAGCTTCATATCGCTCAGCCTGTAGTAAGGCTGGAAGTAAAATAGGAATAGACTTTTCTTGAGGGCTCTCTCTAAGAGGCTCTCCGTCCTGACAAAACCCTTTGCCTTCTCCTCCAACTCCCTGTTGAAGAACTCAATCTCGCCTGCGCCTTTCTCCTTGGCAGACCTCAGGGCGAGGGAGGCTCTATCATAAAGCTGTGAGAAGGTCGTTCCGTCTTCAGGAAGCAGGCTTATACCGGCGTTTATTCCGAGGGTGAAGCTCTTTCCGTTGATTGAAAAGGGCTCCCTGAATATCTCCTTTAGCTGCTCCGACAGGGCGAGGGCGTCCTCCTTTCTCTTTATAGGAAAGGCGAATATAACGAACTCGTCACCTCCTATCCGTGCTATAACATCACCCTCCCTGAAGTGCTCGGCAAGCCTCCTGGCTATAGCCATCAAAAGCTTATCTCCAGTGTCAAAGCCAAAGGTTCCGTTTATGTAAGCCATGTTGTGCACATCAAGGATTATGAGTGCTCCATATCCCTTAGCTTCCTTTAACATCTCAACGACCCTGAGGCTAAAACCCAGAAGGTTGTAAAGACCAGTCAGGGGATCATAGAACCTGAGCCTCTCTATCTCTCCCCTCATCCTAACCTCTTCGGTTATATCCCTTCCGACGGAGACGAACCTGAGCTCACCACCGGGAAGCTCCACGGGTATTATCACCTGTTCAAGGTGGAAGAGGCTTCCGTCCTTTGCCCTGTTTACAAAGACAGCCCTGAACTCTTTTCCGGAGAGGATGGTCTTCCATAGCTCTTCGTAAAACTCCTTGGAGTGGATGCCCGACTTAAATACGGAAGGCTTCTTTCCCAAAAGCTCCTCCCTGCTGTATCCGCTTATCTTGAGCACAGCATCGTTGACGTAGAGTATCCTGCCCTCCCCGTCGGTGATAAGCACCCAGCTGTGGGAAGACTCAAGGGCTCTGCTCATAACTATGCTCTTTCTGAGCTCCTGAAGTCTGCCTAAGGCAAACTCAAGGTTTGTTTTAAGCTCGTCCAGAGCTTCCCGTCTCTCCTCTTCAAAGAAGTCAGGTTCTGGAGCGTAGAGGTTCAGGACGAACCTTATCCTCCCTCCCACACGAAGGGGCACCGCACAGGAGGAGAGATACCCTCTCCTCATCATCTCCTCCTGCCAAGGACCCATAGACGGGTTTCTCTCGGTGTCCGGGTTTATGGCTATCTTCCCTTCCCTGATAGCGGTCGCCGTCGGTTCCTTTCCCTCGGGCGCGTCGGGATTGAGGGATATCCTAAGCCTCTCCAGATAGCCCTCCTCGTAGCCGCAGCGGGCAAAGGGCTTTACCTGTCCATCTTCCTCCACCCTCCCTATCCAGACGAATCTGAGCCCTGCCTTCTCAACAAGGGCAACGCATACCTTCTCAAGGAGCTCCTCCTCAAGGAGAGAGGTCGCTATAACCTGACTTATCTCTCTGAGGAGATTGTGCAGAGCCTCAAGCCTCTTTCTCTTGGTTATGTCAACAAAGATGACAAAGCCTGAAAACTTACCCCTGTAAACTATCGTTTTTGCAAAGGCAAGGACCCATCTCTGCCTTTTATCCTTTCTCTTTATCTTTAACTCCGCATATACCCTCTTCTCATCCTCACCCTTTAATCTCCTTTCAGCTACGGACTTTATCTGCTCCCTGTACTCCTCAGCCATAAACTCGTAAGCGGGCATGGTGTAGAGCTCATCCCGGCTGTAGCCAAGGACTTTGCAGGCGTAATCGTTTGCGTAGACTATCCTCTCCTGATATATGAGGACGCCCACGCTTGGGGCTTCAAGGACCGCCCTCGCTATGTCGTGTTCCTCCCACAGGGCGATTACCCTCTCAACCTCACCTCTTACCCTGAGTATCGTCTCTATCGCCTCATCCCCGACGGGTTCAAAGCCATCAACCCTCTTTGCGAGGGCTTCCCTGAGCTTTTCTGCTTTCTCTCTCTTAGCCATGAAAAGGTGAAACGTCCCGAGGTTCATCCCTCCAAGGATTTCTACCTCCTCCACCTGCGGTGGAGAAGTAGAGTAAAGGAGTCCGTAGTCTGCCTTTCCTTCCTTTACAAGGTCGTAGGTTTCCTCATGACTTCTGGTCTGTAGAAGCACTATGTTATCCATTCCTGAATTTTTGAGAAGCTCAAGACCTGAGTAGAGGTAGTATAGGTCTGCGACCGCAAGCCTGACAACGCCTTCCTTCTTTGCATTCTTAGACCTGATCAGATACACGAAGTCGCTCTCCCCTGCTATCCTTCCGAGCGGAGAGTATCCCTTAGCATGAAGCCTCAGGGCTGTGTCCGGAGAGGCGTAGTAGAGGTCAAAGCCGACCTCATCCAGCCTCTTTTCCTCCTCCCCAAAGTCTTTAAAGGTTATGAGCTCTACCCTCTCACCGAGCTCCTCCTCAAGGGCTCTTGCGATTTCCTCCCATCTCCCACGGTTTCTGAAGGTATCGTGGGGACAAACGCCGAACTTTACTGCCATCACCTTCCCTCATATCGGACGAAGAATACGCCCCTGTAAGAATAAACCTTCTCCTTTATGCGCGGGAAGTCGGGAAGGGTCCTTTCCTTTACCTCAAGACCCTCGTGGTCTCCGAGCTTCAGCTTGGCATCAAGCACAAGGATCGCATCAAGGAGCTCCTTAGCCTCTTCGTACTTCCTGCCTGCAGAGGAGAGGGTCTCAAAGAGGGTGGTGAAGGCAACTGCCACTATGGTAAGGGCTATAAGAACCTCTATCAGGGTGAAGCCCCTTTCACAGCTCCCAGACATCAATATCGTCCTCTGTTCCCTCCTCCCCATCGGGACCTCTTGACCTGAGCTCGTAGGGATGGTTTACCCCCGGAGATATATATATGAAGTCCATGTCCCAGCCGTCCTTGGGAACCTTGTCCAAGTATTTCTTCCACCGGGGAGGTATGGGTGGTATGGTCGGTTTTTCAACGAGAGCCTTGAGCCCCTGTTCTGTAGTGGGGTACCTGCCGTTGTCAAGTTTGTACTGCTCAAGGGCGTTCTTTATAGCCTTCATCTGTATCTTGGTGGTCTCTATCTTCGCCTCATCAACCCTCCCGGTTATCCTCGGCACGACGAGGGCAGCTATAAGACCAAGTATTATCAGAACCACGAGAACCTCTATCAGGGTGAAGCCCTTCTCCCTCTCCCTCCTGTACTTTTCCTCAAGCTGTTTCTCAACCCTTTTCAGGAAGCGATTGTATATACCCGAGGAGACAAGAACAACTATCACGAGGAAGGGTATCCCTATGAGGAAGGCAAGGATAAGAACCTTCAGTAGCCAGATGATCCATGCCCAGAAAGTTACATCCTGTTCCATCTTAACCTCCTCAGCTGACAACTATGTTAACAAGTTTGTTCTTTATATAAACCACCTTCTTGATCTCTTTACCCTCTGTATACTTCCTTACCTTCTCATCCCTGAGGACTATATCTCTTACGGTCTCCTCCTCCGCCCCGTAGGGAACCTTTACCCTCGCTCTCAGCTTTCCATTTATCTGAACGGGGAGCTCAACCTCTTCAACCTGGAGGGCATCGGCATCAACCTCCGGTAAGGGCTGGAGGGAGATCAGCCCCTCACCGCCGAGCCTCTGCCAGAGCTCCTCGCAGATGTGAGGAGTTATCGGTGCAAGAAGCTTCAGAAGGACGTCCACCCCTTCCCTCAGAACCTTCCTCTCCTCGTCAGTCTTAGGGTCAAAGGCTGTAAGCTCATTCAGTAGCTTCATCACCTTAGCTATAGCTGTGTTGAGCTGGTATCTCTTCTCCATGTCGGTGAGGTAGCCCTCAAGGGTCTCATGGATGATCCTCCTGAGCTCCTTCGCTTTCCCACTGACCTTTCT
>NZ_JBWONM010000137.1:0-9728 GCF_056450045.1 Hydrogenivirga sp. | reverse complement strand
GGAAGGACCCTTACGAATTGAGACCAGCACAGGGATACCTCAGGAGGAAAATCTCGTCTTCAAGGCTCTGACGGAGTTCCAGAGGAGGCTGGGGAGGGATGTGGAGTTCTCCATATACATAAACAAGAAAATACCCATGGGTGCCGGTCTGGGTGGAGGGAGTTCCAACGTGGCAAGCGTCCTCAGAGAGGTGAACAGGATCATGGGAGAGCCTCTGAGTGAGGAGGAGTTGATTGAGATAGGAGGCATGGTCTCCTCCGACACCCCTTTCTTCTTCAGAGGGGGGACAGCCTTAGGCATGGGAAGGGGAGATATCCTTGAGGAAATCGGCAGGCTTGAGCTTGACATAACACTTCTTGTACCAAACGTGGAAGCTTCCACGAGGCTTGTATATTCTGCGGTAAGGGAAAAGCATCTGACTCCCAACATAAAGCCCGAGGACGTCCTTGAGATGTTGAGGGAGGGCAGATACGAAGCTCTTGAGAATAAGTTGGGGGAAATAGCCTGTGAGATGTATCCCGAGATAGGGGAGGCGGTCAGATTTTTAGAGCACCTTGGCCTGAAAGCTCTTGTCAGCGGGAGCGGTTCTGCTGTATTCTATATAGGTAAAATCACCCCTGAGGTAGAGACCGGAGCGAGGCTCAGGGGCTGGAAGGTGTTTGAAACTAAGAGCTGGCTTGGGGTGTAGCTCAACTGGCAGAGCACCGGACTTTGGATCCGGGGGTTCCTGGTTCGAGTCCAGGCACCCCAGCCATTTAAAAGGAATGAAGAGACCCCTCAAGATACTGACCGGAACGGCAAACAGGGCTATAGCGGAGGAGGTTTCTCGCTACCTCAACGTGAAGATCTCCGATATGCTCGTGACCAAGTTCAGCGACGGTGAGGTCAGGGTTCAGATAAATGAGTCTATCAGGGGGGCTGACGTTTACGTATTCCAGTCCCTCTCAAGCCCGGCCAACCAGCACATAATGGAGCTCCTCCTGATAATAGACGCATTGAAACGCTCATCCGCCGGGAGGATAACCGCCGTTATACCCTACTTCGCCTATGCAAGGCAGGATAGGCAGGACAAGCCAAGGACTCCCGTAAGCGCAAGGCTTCTGGCTGACCTGATAACCGTTGCCGGAGCCCACAGGGTAGTGACAATAGACCTTCACTCGCCCCAAATTCAGGGCTTCTTTGATATACCCGTTGACCACCTCTCCGCCCTTCCCGTACTCCACGAGTACATAAAGAAGAACCTCATACTTGAAGACCCAGTTGTAGTTTCACCCGATGCGGGAGGTGTTGAGAGAGCAAGACAGCTTGCAAACAGGCTCGGCTGCGGTATAGCCATAATATACAAGAGGAGACCGGAGCCTAACAAGGCTGAGGTTCTTGATGTTGTGGGTGAGCTGGAGGGAAAGGAGGCGATAATAATAGACGACCTCATAGATACCGCTGGCACCATGGTAGCTGCCTCCAACATGTTGATAAACAGAGGGGCAAAGAGGGTTATCGCCTGTGCAACTCACGGTGTTCTCTCCGGACCCGCCGTTGAGAGGCTCACGGGTTCTCCAATAGAGCAAGTAGTAATAACAAACACGATACCTGTTGAGGACAAGCTCTTTAACAAGCTAAAGGTCGTATCGGTAGCTCCCCTCCTTGGAGAAGCCATCAAGAGGATCCACGAAGAGGAGTCGGTAAGCTCACTCTTTCTCTAAATCTCAAGCCTTGAGTAAGCCTTCAGAGCCTCCATCTGGAGTTGCAAGAGCTTTTCTCTAGTAAGGCTTCTGTGGCTGTACTTTTCCAGAAGGGGTTCTATCTTGGACAACTTTCCCGTCTGGACCGCTTCAACCATCCTGAGGATATCTCCCAGAGGTCCCTCCCTTCGGAGCAGTGCTGCCTTTATATCCTCTTCAAGGGAAAGGCTGGAAACCGCCTTCTCCATAGGAACGCCCAAGAGGACATCCACCAGAGACAGGACCCCCGTTATGAAGGATTTTTCAACTACCTCACCCTTGGAAAAGATATGCTTTGCAACTCTTTCCATGTAGAAGCCCCTAAGGGATGCTTCCTCAAATAGAGGGTCTGAGGTAAACTCCTGACTCCTAACCGAGTACATGAGAAGCAGTATCCATCTGAGTATGTTCTTGTAGCCCAACATGAGCAAGGCATGCCTTATTGACTTCACGGGTTGCCTCAGGGCGTAATAGGCGGAGTTTATAAGCTGAAGGAGTTTTACGGAGAGGTCCGAGAACTTCTTAAAGACCCTCTCTATCTCCCTCACATCCCTTTCCTGAGCCACGAGATTGTAAAGCTTTACGAGGGCTGCGTAGGTTGGCTCCACCGTCTTTGAGGCTATAACCCTTGGCTCCTGAAAGAAGAAGCCCTGGAAGTAATCAAAGCCTATATCGTAGTAAGTTTTGTATATCTCATAGGTCTCAACCTTCTCTGCTATAAGCTTCACACCGTAAGGCTTCACCTTCTCAACAAATCTCTCCACCTGCTCGGGGGGATGTTCAAGCACGTCAATCTTAACGTAGTCCGAGAGCTCAAGGTAGGGAATGAACTCCTCAGAGTATATGAAGTCATCAAGGGATATCTCGTAGCCCATCGCCTTCAGGCGGTTGAGGGTGTTGAAGAAATCCTCGCTCAGGACCGCGTTCTCAAGAACTTCAAAGCCCACCCTCCCGGGAGGAAGTAGCTCTGCTATGCTGAGTATGTCCGAAGTCTGGTCTATGTTTATGAAGCCTTTCTTATCCCTGATTATATCTTTGAGACTGAAGGAGCTCACGAGGCTCTCTATCACCTTGGCGGTTGCCCTCTTGCTGTCCTCAACCTCTGCAAAATCTTTGAATCCTGACCTAAAGAGGAGCTCGTAGCCGAATATCTTTCCCGTCCTGTCAATTATAGGTTGCCTTGCCAAGAATATCTTCACCATGGACTACCTTTTATTATAGTGTTATAATTTCAAATTCCGCACATAAGCCACAGGAGGAAACCATGAAGAGGGTCAGTGTTAAGCTCAAGGAGAGAACGCCAGGCAAGAAGAGTGAGACCAAGAGCATGAGAAGGGACGGTTACATACCCGTGGAGATATACGGCAAGGACGTGAGCAATATTCACGCCTGGATGAGCACCAAGGACTTCCTCAGCCTCCCCCACGGGGAGACCTTCCTGATTGAGGCTGAAGTAAACGGTGAGAAGAGGGTCTGCATCCTGAAGGATATCCAGTTCGGCTGGCTCGGTGACAACCCCATACACATTGACCTTTACGACCTCGCAAACGTCACCGAAATAGAGGTTGAGGTTCCCATAGAGTTTGCAGGAACGCCTGCCGGCGTTGAGCTGGGAGGAACCTTTGAGGTTCTGATGCACTCCCTGACTGTTAAGGCAAGACCCGCAAACCTGCCAGACAAGATAGTTATAGATGTGAGCTCCCTCGGACTTGGAGAGGCTCTACACGTCAGGGATGTGACACCTCCAGAGGGATGCATAATCCTTGACAACCCCGAAGAGACGGTCGCCGTTGTGGCAGAGCCCGAGGTTGAAGAGGTTGAAGCAGCAGAAGAGGTTCAGGAGGAGGAAGCGGAAGCCTCTGAATGATAAGGCTCGTAGTAGGCTTAGGAAACCCGGGGGAAAAGTACAGCAACACTCGCCACAACGTCGGCTTTATGGTCATTGATGAGCTCATCCGCAGGCTCAGGGTAAAGGAACACAGTGAGGAGTCCCTCTCCCACGTTTACAGGGCTAAGGTAGGAGGAAGGGAGGTAATCTTTGCAAA
The DNA here is from genome assembly GCF_056450045.1 of Hydrogenivirga sp. Taxonomy (NCBI): domain Bacteria; kingdom Pseudomonadati; phylum Aquificota; class Aquificia; order Aquificales; family Aquificaceae; genus Hydrogenivirga; species Hydrogenivirga sp. The sequence continues at coordinate 5,962 of NZ_JBWONM010000137.1, read as the reverse complement.
GCCTCAAACCTACATGAACAACTCGGGGCTTGCCGTCCTGAACCTATTGGAGGAGAACGATATTAGACCAGAGGAGATGCTCGTGGTTTACGATGACCTTGACCTCCCCCTCGGGATTACAAGGCTCAGGATGGAAGGGAGCTCGGGTGGACACAAGGGCATGGAGTCAATAATAAAGAGCATAGGAACCGAAAAGTTTCCCCGCCTTAAGATAGGGATAGGAAGACCCAAGAGGAAGGAGGAGGTCGTTGATTACGTTCTCTCCCCCTTCTCAAAGGAGGAGGAAGAGATAGCTAAGGCTGTCATAAAGAAGGCGGCGGAGTGCGTGCTCAGGAGTATAGAGCTCTCCCCCCAGGATGCCATGGAGTTCTGCAACAGGAGGGACATCATACAACCTCAACGGAGGTAACGTAAGGGCTCTCCATAAGCTCCCTGATCTTCTTTTTGAGCTCCGGCTCGTCGTAGAGGACCTCCACGTAAACCTCCACTCCCTCCTCGGAACGCCTCATCCTGAGGATGCGTGCCTCCCCCAAGAGAGGCTCTACCTCCTGAATTACATTTGGTTCTCCTCGTACAACGACCTTGAGTACCTTCTCAGCTTTGAAGAGGAGCTCCTTCTCAACCTTGCTCATTAGGCTCAGAACGATTAGAAGGATTATCGTAGCGAACAAAGAGAGGGAGTACATACCCGCACCCACAGCCAGTCCTATGCCGGCGGTCGTCCAGAGGCTCGCAGCCGTGGTAAGACCCTTCACAGAGATGCCCATCCGGAGGATCGCTCCCGCTCCCAAAAAGCCTATACCGCTGACGACCTGAGAGGCTATCCTTGAGGGGTCAACGTTCACCCCCGTCCCGTAGGTTGCCGGTATGTATATAGAAACTATGCTCAAAAGAGCAGAGCCGACGGCAAGCACCGAGTGGGTTCTGAAGCCTGCCGGCTGTTTCCTCCTCTCCCGCTCAAGCCCTATTATTGAGCCCAAGAGCATGGCGAGGACTATCCTCAGAAAGCCCTCCCAGAGAGGAAAGGGGTAACTTTCAAGGAACGGCGTCAGCTCTTCCAGCATCTCTCCGAATAAAAGGTAAGCTCTAAGAGCTCCTTGAGAACGTTTCTGAGGTCCTTACGGGAGACAACCATGTCTATCATACCCTTTTCCAGCAGGAACTCGGAGCGCTGAAATCCCTCGGGTAGCTTCTGCTTTATGGTCTGCTCAATAACCCTCGGTCCCGCAAAGCCTATGAGAGCCTTAGGCTCCGCTATTATTATGTCCCCCAAGAAGGCGAAGCTTGCAGCCACACCCCCGGTGGTAGGGTTGGCAAGAACGGTAAAGTAGGGAACCCCGCTCTCCTTGAGGAGTCCAACGCCGAGGGAGGTCTTAGCCATCTGCATGAGGGAGAGTATCCCCTCTTGCATCCTTGCCCCACCAGAGCAGGTGACCGCTATGAGGGGGATCCTTTCTGAGGAGGCAAGCTCACAGGCTCTGAAGAAGCGCTCACCAACTACCGAGCCCATGCTTCCTCCTATAAAGCTGAAGTCCATGGAGGCAAGTATCACAGCCCTTGACTCAATGAAGCCCTTTACAACAACCATAGCCTCGGTCAGCCCCGTCTGCTCCTGAGCCCTCTTGAGCCTCTCTTTATAAGGCTTAGTGTCCTTGAACCTAAGGGGATCTGTGGGAAGTACCTCTTCAAAGAGCTTCTGAGCTCCTGTGTCGTCAAGTAGGGACTCAACCCTCTCCACCGCAGAGAGGGGAAAGTGGTAATCGCACTTGGGGCAAACCTTGTAGTTCCTCTTCAGGTCGGGCACATAGAGGAGGGTCTTGCACTCGGGACACTTTGTCCAGAGGTTCTCCTCCTCTTTCCTCTTCTTGAAGAGCTTATCAAAGATACCCATGCTCTCAAGAGAAGTATAAACTAAATACATCAATGCTTCAGATAAGAGTGAAACCCGGAATAGAGGACAGGATAAGGGGCTTCTTCCCCTGGATATACAGACCTGAGATAGCGAGCTACTCAAGGAAGCCTAAGAAGGGAGAGCTCGTCGTTGTGAGGGACTTCGGAGGAAAGTTCTTAGGTTACGGATACATAAACCCTGAGGCGAACATAGCTGTCAGGATACTCTCCTTTGACAAGGAAGAGCCAATAACCCCTGAGCTGATAAAGAAGAGGATAAGGGAGGCTTACGACTACAGAAAGAGGCTGTATATAAACAGCAACGCCTTCAGGCTCGTCCACTCGGAGGGGGATCTACTCCCCGGTCTTATAGTTGACGTTTACGGCGAGTACGCCGTCCTTGAGTTCACCACTTACGGCATGAACACCTTCAGGGATACGGTCCTTGAGGCTCTCGTGGATATTCTCAGACCTAAGGGTGTATACGAGAAGACAAGCCCGGTGGCGAAGAGGGTTGAGGGGTTGGACACGGAGGATAGAGTCCTGTGGGGTGAGGTTCCTGAGGAGACGACCATCTGGGAGCACGACCTTAGATTTGTTGTCAACATACCCCAGGGGCAGAAGACGGGCTTCTTCCTTGACCAGAGGAATGCGAGGAAGTTTGTCAGGAGCCTGGTGGAGCCCGGGGACAGATGCCTTGACGTCTTCTCCCATACAGGGGGGTTCGCTCTGAACATGAAGAAGATGGGAGCCCAGGAGGTGATAGCGGTTGACCTCTCTCCCTTAGCCCTTGAGGTCGGCAGGAAGAACGAAGAGATAAACGGTCTTTCGGGGATAAAGTGGGTTGAGGCTAACGCCTTTGACTACCTGAGGGAGTTAGACTCAAAGGGGGAGAAGTTTGATGTTGTAGTTATAGACCCTCCCTCCTTTGCCAAGAACAGGCACGCGGTCCCGAACGCCCTTAGAGGCTACAAGGAGCTCTGCGTAAGGGGTCTGAGGCTCACAAAGGCGGGGGGATACATGGCTATATTCTCCTGTTCCTTCCACATAACCGAGTCCCACCTACTTGAGGTTCTGACCCAGGCTTCTTACGATGTCAGGAGGCAGGTGAGGGTAATAGCCAAGACCTTTCAGGACAAAGACCATCCCTGGATACTTCAGATGCCAAACACCCTCTATCTCAAGGGCGTCTGGGTTGAGGTGGTTTGATAAGCTATTCCTTATAAACCCCATAAGGAGAACTTATGAACCTTTAAGCAATTTTGCTATCAACAGTAGGACCTAAAGATTATCCTTTTAGATAAAGTGTGCCCGAGGAGGCAGTGCCATGGAGATAGGCGGTAGCTTCTACGAAAGGAAGTACTACAGCACCTGCTACATGTGTGCCTGCAGGTGCGGTATTGAGGTTTACGTCAGGAACAACAAAGTTACTTACATAAAGGGTAACGACGACCACCCCCTGAACAAGGGGGTCCTGTGCGCCAAGGGCTCTTCAGGAATAATGAAGGAATACTCACCCGCAAGGCTCAGGAAGCCCCTCCTGAGGGTCGGACCGAGAGGCTCAGGCGAGTTCAAGGAGATAGAATGGGATGAAGCCATAGAGATAGCGGCTAAGTGGATAGATGAGGCGAGGAAGAAGAACCCTGCCAAGGTAGCCTTCTTCACGGGAAGGGACCAGATGCAGGCTATAAACGGATGGTTCGCCCAGCAACTCGGGACCATCAACTGGGCAGCCCACGGGGGCTTTTGCTCTGTCAACGTTGCCGCAGCAGGTCTTCTCTCAACAGGATACTCCTTCTGGGAGTTTGGAGACCCGGACTTTGAGAACACAAAGTACTTCATGATGATAGGTGTGGCTGAGGACCACGCCTCCAACCCCTTCAAGCTTGGAATTCAGGAGATGAAGAGGAGGGGAGGAAAGCTCGTATTCGTCAATCCGGTCAGGTGGTCCTACGGTGCGGTTGCGGACGAATGGGTGCCCGTCAAGCCCGGTACCGACGGTGCCTTCGTAATGGGTCTCATGCACGTTCTCTTCAAGTACAACCTTATAGACTGGACCTTCCTAAAGGAACAGACAAACGCCCCCTGGCTCGTGATTCAGGCTCCGGGGACTTCCAAAGACGGTCTCTTTTACAGGAACCCGGAAGGCAAGCCGATGGTTTACGACAAGAAGTCCAAGAGCTTCCAGCCTGCAGACAGGATAGTCCCCGATGAGCTGGAGCCAGCCTTCATAGGTGTGTATGAAACCCCGGAGGGCTTCAAGGTTAGACCCGCCTTTGACCTCTTTGCGGAGAGGCTCGTGAAAGACTACAGCCCTGAGAGGGTTGAGAGGATAACGGGGATACCGGCAAAGGACATAGAGAGGATAGCCAAGGAGATGGGCGTGATAGCCCTCTACGACCCCCTTGAGCTACCCGTAGAGTGGACGGACGCCTGGGGTAGGAAGCACAAGACGATGAAGGGAAGGCCAGTGTCCTTCCACATAATGAGGGGTATAGCTTCCCACAGCAACGGATTCCAGACCGCAAGGGCGGTCTTCCTGCTTAAGATGCTCCTCGGGTGTGTTGATGCTCCCGGAGGGCACTTAGCAAAGCCTCCCTATCCCAAGCACATAGAGGATCTCCCCAAGCCGGTAAAGATAAGGTCTCTCAAGGAGCTAAAGTACGGCGAACCCCTGAAAGGTCCTCACCTCGGTCTTCCCCAGAACCCCGATGACCTTCTCGTTGATGAGGAGGGAAGACCCCTGAGGATAGACAGAGCCTACAGCTGGGAGTTTCCCATTGCAGCCCACGGTTGTATACAGAACGTTATCCCCGCAGCCTACCAGAGGGACCCCTACGATATTGACGTCCTGATCATATACATGGCAAACATGGCCTGGAACTCCTCCCAGAATATACCCTACATAATTGAGGCTCTTACAGCGAAGGACCCTGCGGGTAACTACGTGATACCGAAGATAATAACGATAGATGCCTTCTACAGCGAACAGGTCGCCTACTCAGACCTCGTCCTGCCCGATGCCACCTACCTTGAGCAGTGGTTCGCCCTCTCCTTGCTTGACAGACCACCCTCGGTTGCCTTCGGTCCGGTTGATGCCCTCAGACAGCCCATAGTTGACCCCAAGAAGGAAGGGCTTGATGTAAGACCCTGGGGAGATGTGATGGTTGAGCTGGGGACAAAGCTCAAGCTCCCCGGCTTCGTTAACGAAGATGGAACGCCCAAGTACAAGGATTTCAAGGACTTTCTTATAAACTGGCAGCCCAGACCGGGAATCGGTGCCTTAGCCGGCTGGAGAGGGAAGAACGGGGACAAGCACTTTGTGGGAGAGCCCAACCCCAAACAGCTTGAGATGTACACAAAGAACAAGGGCTTCTTCTACTACAGGCTACCCGAACACATGCGCTACTTCAGACACATAAACAAGGATTACCTTGAGTGGGCTAAGAGCGTGGGCTTTGTAAAGAAGACAGAGCCGATAATAATGAACTTCTACGTTGAATCCCTCCAGACCTTCAGGCTCGCAGGACAGGGACTCTGGGAGGGAGAGAACCAGCCCCCGAACGACCCGCTGATAAGGGAGAGGCTCGTCAAGTACTTTGACCCCCTACCCTTCTGGTATCCACCCTTTGAGGAGGAGGTCAGCGGAGAGGACTATCCCCTCTACGCCTTCACCGCAAGACCCCAGTGGATGTATCACTCCTGGGACTCCCAGAACGCATGGCTCAGGCAGATATCAACTAGGAACTTCCTCTACATGAACCCCAAAACCGCTGAGAAGCTCGGTATAAAGCACCTTGACTGGGTATGGGTTGAGTCAAGGGTAGGCAAGGTAAAGTGTCAGGTCTTCCTGACCGAAGCGACAGAGCCAAACTCCGTATGGACCTGGAACGCCATAGGGAAGATGCAGGGAGCATGGGGTCTCAAGCCCGAAGCGGAGGAAGGGCACGAGGGATTCCTGCTGAACCACGTCATTCCCCACAGCATAAAGCTCAGAGGGAAAGAGGTCTTCTACGGAGACCCTATAACGGGACACCTCGCCTGGTTTGATACAAAGGTAAAGGTATACAGG
>NZ_JBWONM010000136.1:0-2544 GCF_056450045.1 Hydrogenivirga sp. | reverse complement strand
ACGAGCTCAACGAAATCGGGAAAGTCCTCCTTCTTGTAGCCGTAGAGTAGCTCAGCAGCCATTGAGCAGACCTTGAACTTCACCCCCTCCATACTCATCCCCTCAACCCTGTCCCATATATCCCTGTACCTGTCCCTGTTCTTTTTAACGAGAGTTGCTATCTCCGTTCCGTGAACCACCACCACTATATCTATGTCTTCTCCGGGGATGAAGCTGTAGGGCTCCTTTGAGAGGACGTGGATTATGTTGGACACCCATTCAAGGGCTGGTCTTATCTTCTCGGGCTCATCAAAGTAAAACTCCACAACAGCCTTGAAGGGAGCCTGATAGGGTGTCTGAACGAACCTCGCACCTTCCTGAGAGAAGAGGATACCTACAAAGGAAAGGATAAGAAGGATAGCCCTCATGACCCACCTCCATATATAAAAGTTAAACCTGTGATATACTCGTAGTATGAGAACCGTTATAAAGGGTAGAGTTTGGAAGTTTGGGGATAACGTTGATACAGACCAGATAATACCCGCCCGTTATCTGAACACCTCAGACCCATACGAGCTCGCCAAGCACGTCATGGAGGACTCGGAGCACCCGAACTTTGCAAAGGAGCACAGGGAAGGCGACGTCATAGTTGCAGGGAGGAACTTCGGCTCGGGTTCCTCAAGAGAGCACGCTCCGATAGCTATAAAGTACGCAGGCGTCCCCGTTGTCATAGCCAAGTCCTTTGCGAGGATATTCTTCAGGAACGCTATAAACATAGGTCTTCCCATAGTTGAGGCTCCGGAGGCGGTTGATGAGATAAACCACGGAGACGAGGTAGAGGTTGACCTTGAAAAGGGGGTCGTGAGGAACCTGACCACCGGGAAGGAGTACAAGGCAACGAAGTTTCCCGAGGAGCTTCAGGCTATACTCAGGGCGGGCGGTCTTATGGAGTATGCCAAGAGCAAGCTCAAGTCTTGAGAGAGTCCTCTCCTGCCTGAAAGAAGGCAAGCCCGTCGTAGTCCCGACCGATACCATATACGGCATAGTTGCGGACGCCACAAGCTACAGGGCGGTCCAGCTCCTCAAGAAGATAAGGAGACCCTCCGGAAGACCCTTCGTAGTCCTGATTCCAGACCCATCCTGGGCTGGTAAACTCGGGCTTGCGGTGGATAAAAGGGTCCTCAGGCTTTTCTCTGTCCCCGGTCTGACGCTCGTGCTTGAGAAGAGGGGAGGTATCTTTCACTGGCTCGGAAGGGAGAGCGTTGCCGTTAGATACCCCCGAAGGGGGTTTATATACGAACTCTTAAGGAAGTTCGGAAGACCTATCGTCGCTCCAAGTGCCAACCCTGAAGGGAAGCCCCCCGCAAGGAGTGTAAGGGAGGCTGTGGAGTACTTCGGCGCCAAGGTCTGCTATTACGTGGATATGCCCTCGGGGGGAGGAAAGCCCTCAACCCTCCTTGATTTGAGAAAGGAAACAAAGGTCCTCAGGAAAGGTCTTTACAGCGGTGATTCAATTAAAAGATTGTTGGGGAAAGCGCAATGATGGTGTTATTCACCTTGTTCATGCTGGGATTACTTTTTTCCTGCGGAGGCGGTTCTTCCAACTCGCATCAGGAGCAGAAGCTTGGTCCCCGTATAACATGGTATATACAGCTCCAGGGTGAGCTGAAGCTCAGAAAGGATGTAGAGCTGTACGACGTGGACCTGTTTGATACGCCGAAGGAAGTCATAAAGAAGCTGAAAGCTTCTGGCAAGAAAGTTGTGTGCTACTTCAACGCGGGCGCCTATGAAGACTGGAGACCTGACAAGGACAGGTTCCCAGCGGAGGTTTTGGGAAAGCCCCTTGAGGGCTGGGAGGGTGAGAGGTGGCTTGATATAAGAAAAAGCAGGGTAAGGGAGATAATGGTGGATAGACTGAAGCTGGCAAGGGATAAGGGGTGTGATGGTGTTGACCCGGACAACGTAAACGGCTATCAGAACGACACAGGTTTTGACATAACCTACGCAGATCAGCTTGAGTACAACCGCTTCTTAGCCCGGGAAGCTCACAAACTCGGTCTGATGGTGGGTCTCAAGAATGATGGAGAACAGGTTAAGGACCTCGTTGAAAGCTTTGACTTTTCGGTTCAGGAAGAGTGCCACGAATATCGGGAGTGCGAGCTGTATTATCCCTTCATCAAAGAAGGGAAGCCAGTTTTTAACATTGAGTATAGCTCCGAATACCTTACTGACTCAGGCAGGCGAAGGCTCTGCTCGGAAGCAGAAAAAGAGGGATTCATGACGGCAGTGTACAACATTGAACTTGATGGGACAACCTTCCTGCCTTGCTGGGAAATCACATCTCAACCACCTTACCGGGGTTGAAGAGGTTCTTGGGGTCAAAGAGGAGCTTTATCCCCTTCAGGAGCTCGTAGCCCGTCTCGCTGAACTGCCACCTAAGGAACTTCCTCTTTGTAAGACCTACGCCGTGCTCACCCGTTATGGAGCCGTGATAGGAGAGGGCGAGCTCAAAGACCTCATCAACAGCCTTCTCGGCTCTTTCTTCCTCTTCGGGATTCGCCTTGT
>NZ_JBWONM010000135.1:0-8538 GCF_056450045.1 Hydrogenivirga sp. | reverse complement strand
CCGCAGAGGAAAGACAACTCCTCAGAGATATCGCAGAGAAAAAGGCTACTCTGAAAGCCATTATGAGAGAAACGGACAAGAGAATTGAACAGGTGGACAAAAGAATTGAGCAGGTAGATAAGAGATTTGAGCAAGTAAACAAGAAGTTTGAGCAGATAGACAACGAACTCAGCAGGCTTGTAAATATAATGGTAGGTGTATTCGCAGGTCAGATAGCCCTCGTAGCAGCTGTCATAGGTTTCGCTTGGTGGGACAGGAGAACGATAGTGAGGAGGGCAAGGGAAGAGACTTTTGAAGAAATGGAAAAGGAGCTAAAGCCCGATAAGTTCAGAAAACTTCTCAACGCTCTTAGGGAAAAGGCTAAAAACGATAAGGACCTGGAAGCTATACTCAAAAAGTATGGACTTCTGTAAACAGCATGATACAACCAAGGAGGAGAGAAAATGACCGAAGTTCATGAGGTAAGCGGACTGCTCAAAGCCCTGCACATTGAGATAGCCCCTCAAGGACTCCAGAAGCTCGCCCTCGGGATATTCTTCCTCGTTTACGTGATGATAATCCTGGAGAAGTACTTCCACAGGACCGTTGCAGCCCTCCTCGGGGCTTCGGTCGTTATGGTTCTGGGGGTCATACCACCCCACGGGGCGTGGTCTTCAATAGACTACAACACGATATTCCTCCTCTTCGGCATGATGAACATAGTCACCGTCTTAGCCCACAGCGGTTTCTTCAATCTTCTGGCTGTCAAGGCTCTCAAGGTTACGGGCACAAATCCCCTCAAGATACTTCTCACCTTTACAATCCTGACCGCCGTCTTCTCCGCCTTCCTGGACAACGTGACCACCATACTCTTCATGACGCCGATAATAATAAGGATAACTAAGGTCCTTGATCTGCCACCCGTTCCCTATGTGGTCGCCCTCGTTCTCGCCTCAAACACGGGGGGAACTACCACCCTCATCGGTGACCCGCCGAACATAATAATAGGGAGCATAGCCAAAAAGTCCTTCAACGACTTCCTGATTCACGTTGCACCCCACGCGATACTCGGCTTCATAGTCGGGCTTATTGTGAACTCCGCCTACCTTCACTTCAAGGGGATACTACAGCCAAGGAAGGGGAGCGTTGACCTGAAGGAGTTTGAGTCCCTGCAGGAGGAGGAGGTCTATCCAGACCTTATGAGGAAGGGGGTTACCATCTTTGTAGCCACCATAGCCCTCTTCATACTCGGGCATACACTGCATATAGAGCCGGGCATAATAGCCCTCTTCACCTCCACCTTGCTCATGATGTGGTCCGGTTTGTCTCCGGCTTACGTCCTTGAAAAGGTAGAGTGGACTACCCTTCTCTTCTTCGTGGGTCTCTTCATAGTTGTCGGTTCCCTTGAACATACGGGGGTTTTCACTGAGGCAGCGAAGATGCTTATAGAGGTGATGGGGACGGACATAGCGAAGGGTATATGGGTAATAGGTGCCTCCTCCGCTATCATCTCGGGCTTTGTTGACAACATACCCTTCACCATGTCAATGGCTTTTGTCCTCAAGAACATGAGCTCCTCCTTCTCTTCAAACTTTGACAACCTCTGGTGGGCTCTCTCCCTCGGTGCCTGTCTGGGTGGTAACTTCACCATAATAGGGGCTTCTGCAAATATAGTTGCCGCTGCCCTTGCGGAGAAGGAAGGCTACCACATATCCTTCCTGACCTTCATGAAGTACGGAACACCTGTCGCCGTTTTATCAACCCTTGTGGCGCTTCTGAGCCTGTTCTTCTTCAGCGGGGTTTGACGTTGAGCTTGAGAAGAATAGGTGCGAGGAGGGTAGTGAGGGCAACAACGAATATAAGGACCGCGTAGGTCCCCTCGTCAAGAACGCCGAAGTTCCTTCCGAACTCAGCGAATATAAGACCTACCTCTCCCCTCGGCATCATTGAGAGTCCGATATTCACCCTGTCTCTGAGACTCACAGGGGCAAAGACACCAGAGACGACCTTCCCTATGATAGCAACGAAGGTGAGGAAGAGGGTCATGAACCAGAACTGGGGTGAGGTAAAGTCTATCACCTTCAAGTTCAGGGAAAGACCCACGGTAACGAAGAATATGGGGCTCACCACCCACACGAGGGGGTTTATGCTCTCCTCCACCATGTGGGTTACCTTCTCGGAAATCTTTAAAAAGGCTGCAAAGGGAAAGAAGAACCTTCGCGATAAGGCTATGCCGGTTGTGAAGGAGCCGAGTATTGAAGGGCTTCCAAGCAGATGGGCAAGATAGGCAAAGAGGAGCATCAAGCCGACTATGAAGGGAGGAACTATGTCCCTTCCTTCCTCTTCCTTAACTACCAGGGTGAAGAGCTTAGCAACTATGTTGGCTAAGAAAGGTGCTATCAGGAAGAAGAGGGCTATCTGAAGCATGAGCTTGAGCGTTGTGTTGGGCTCAAAACTCTTGGTAAGGGAGAAGTCGTAGAGGGCTGATAGGAGAACAACCCCTATTATGTCGTCAATTACGGCGGCGCCGAGTACTATCTGGGCAAACTTGTCCTTGTGCCTCCCGAGGTCTTCAAGGACCCTCACCGTTATACCGATGCTCGTAGCTGTAAGGGCTCCCCCTATGAAGAGGGAGGAGAGATTCGTGAGACCGAACATGTACTTGGCAGCGAGGAAACCTCCAAGGAATGGAAGAACAGCCCCTATGATGGCAACGAGGAGGGAGCTCGCCCCTACTCTTATAAGGAGCTTTACGTCAGCCTCAAGACCTATCTGAAAGAGGAGCAGTATTATACCCAGCTCCGCAAGGACCTTTATCGCATCGCTCACGGGGATTATCCCGAGAACGCTTACGCCCAGGATGACTCCGGCGAGGACCTCACCTAAGACGGGAGGAACCCCAACCCTCGCCGACAGGTAGCCGAGGAGTTTTGCGGAAAAGAGCATTATGGCGAGGTGAAAGAAGAAAAGATGCAGGTTCTCGGTGCCTCCCGCCTCCATGGTGATGGAATTATATACTATCTACAGCGACGGGTTTTTGGAAATAGTACCCCTGTCCATAATCAACCCCTATCTCAAGAAGCTTTCTGTAGATAGCCTCGTTTTCAACGTATTCGGCTATGACCCTTATACCAACCTCCTTGCAGAAGGAGGTTATCGTCTTGGACAGAAGATAGGAGACCTTGTTTGTTGGTATATCCCTCACTATGCTCCCGTCTATCTTCAGGTAGTCTATCCTAAGCTGGGTTATGTTGATGAGGTTGGAGTATCCGGCTCCGAAGTCGTCTATGCATATCCTGTAGCCGAGCTTTCTGAGCAAGGCTATAGCGGACCTCATCTTATCAAAGGAGGGAATGCCCTCAACCTCCGTTATCTCAAGGAGGAGCCTCCTTCTAACGTTCCTTTCCAAGCCCTCAAGCTCGCTCACTATAGCTTCATCCAGAAGGTCTGTCGGAATCAGGTTGATGCTTATCTCAAGGTCTTCCCTCTTTCTCAAGAGCTCGGCGTTTATCCTTATAACCTCCCGTGTGAAGCGGGTGTATATGAAGGTTCCCTTGATGTCCTCAAGGAATTGGGCTGGAGCCACGAGCCCGCCGGTCTCGTCTCTTATGCGCGCGAGGGCTTCGTAGTGGGAAATTTCCCGAGTTTTCATGTTCACTATCGGCTGGTAGAGGCAGAGCACCCTTCCCCCCTCTATTGCGGAGCGGACATCACCGACCGAGAGCCTCTTCTTTAGCTCCTCAACAGTCTCATCGTAAGCCTCCACCCTATCCTTTCCCTCCCTCTTAGCCCTGTAAAGGGCTCGGTCTGCACCCTTGACGGCATCCTCCAGCGACCTGCTCTTCTCCGTTGAGAGGTTTATCCCGATAGAGACTGTTAAGCTGACGACCTCCTCACCCACACGGAAGGGACTCTTCTTTATCTCATCCCTCAGCTCCTCCGCGAACCTTATCACCTCCGACTTTCCACCAAAATCTCTCTTCGGTATAAGGAGGAGAAACTCCTCTCCCGAGTACCTCGCTATGAGTCCGTTCGGAAGCTTCCCTTTTAAGAATGAGGAAAGCTCCTTAAGAACCGCATCTCCCACCTCCTCACCGTAGGTTATGTTTACCTTCCTGAAGTCGTCTATGTCAAGGAGTGCTATGTAGTAGTCGCCTATGTTTGGAGGTCTGCTCTCTATAAACTCCCTTGTGTAAAGACCGGTGAGTTCGTCAACAAAGATTCTCCTCTCCACCCACCTCTTCCTCTGGTACTGATAGAGGGCTACACCGAGGAAGGCTATCGCCGATATTACCGAGAGCGATGCTGCCTTCCGGACGAGGTCAAGAGCTCCCTTCATCTCCTCTATCTTCTCTATGGAAAAGTCAGCCACAAGCATGGCTCTCGTGATTCCATTCTGAACTATGGGCTTGAGGTAGGTCGCACCTATGGTATTTAGGTTCTCAAAGAGTATGAGCCTGTCCTTGCCAGTGTTCATAGCCTCAAGCCAGACATCCTCCCTGAGGACATCAAGCTTCTCCCCGAGCTCACCCCTGTCTTCCCTTGAGCCGTCCGCTAAGAACCTGAACTTTCCCTCCTCATCCCTGTAAACTATGTAAACGTACTTTATCTCGGGTGTTACCAGGAGGGAAAGCTCCCTCTCAACCTTTCTTCTCAGGGCTTCGTTGTGAAAGAGGGCTATAACCACGTCCTGGTCTCCCACCTTTTCCTTTAACCCTCTCTCAATGTTGTTGAAGGTCCCTGCAACTATTGAGACAACGTCAGATATAAGCCTCTTATGTACGTACGCCTCAACCCTGCTTGAACCCATGTAGATGGGAATTGAGAGTATGAGCACAAGGACGACGAGCCCCACGAGCTGTCTGTCTATCCTCGCACTCTCCAAGCTCATGTCCTTCCCACCGTTCCGACCCGCTTCTGAGGCTCTATGAACCTCCTGTACTCCTTGGGCAGCTCTATATTCCTCTCCTTCAGCCTCTCCTCTATCAGGAGGAGGTTCGGTCTCCCCTTTTTCCAGTAGAAGGCTCCAACGCAGTTGTGCCAGCGAAAGAGGTGCTCCCTCTTGGTTGAGAAGAGGGTCTTTTTCCCGCAGTCCTTTGGAAGCTCCTTCAGGTCTCCCGCAACAAACACTATCTCAGCCCTTTCACAGGAGCTCTCAATAACAACCCTTTCCGAATACCTCCTGAGGTTCTTCTCATAGTACTCCTTCTTCTCCCCGAGGATAAGGACCCTAACCCTCTCAGAGCCAACGATGTCGGTAAAGAGCTTCTCAAGTATCTTCGCTTCAAGCTCCTGAGGACCTGTAGAAACGACAAAGAGCTGTTCTCCGAAGGCTGTTGCCACAAGGAGAAGGAGGGAAATAAATCTCCGCATCAGAACACCCACTCCACGGTGAGATAAAGGGTCCTCTCCCTGTAGGGATAGCTTACCACCTGTGAGCTCGCTGGTACGTAGTAAGGAGTCTCGGAGCTTGCGTTGAGGAGATTCTCACCCTTGAGCTTTACCGAGAGCCCCTCCCTCAGGTGGTAGCTCACTCCGGCGTTCAGGTCGTATCCCTCCCTTATCCTTTTGCTCCGAAACCTGAAGCTTCCCCTGTAAACCAGCTCGGCAAAGGTATCAAAGCTACCAAGCGTTGAGAGTAGCCTGAAGTAACTCCCAGATGCAGGAGAGAGCTTCTGTTCTGGGTCAAGGAGGAAGCTGTAGCCCGCCTGTAGCTTGTGCCTCTCAAAAAGGAGGCTCTCAAGGTCAAGGAAGAAGGCTTTGAACTCCATAGGACTGGGAGAGTTCCTGAGTATTCCCTGGCTGTCAGGCACGAGCATGTCCTTTACCTTGAAGTAACCGCCCCCCGCACTCAGCTTTGAGCTTCCCAATTTAAGGATAGCCTCTGCGGAGGCTGAGAAGGGTATCTTAGTCGTATCAAGGTCCCTTCCCGATATCTCTGTATCGTAGAAGTAAGGAGGGATGTAGCTCCTTGAGACAAAGCCCTTGAGAGTGAGGTTCTTGCCCAATAGGGATATGTAACCTAGCCTCGCTATGTACTCCTCAAAGTCCTTAAAGCCTCCGTTCCTGTAATACTTGTCAAGTCTAACACCTCCGATAAGGAGGTTCTTCGGATTCAGAGAGAACTTGTCTTCAATTATCAGGGAGTAAACCTCCTGTCTGTCAAAGGGAACCACGCTTCCAACGTTCTCAATTCCACCTCCGAGTTTCTCGTAGTACCTGCTGTCAACGTCAGAGCTGTAGAGCTTGTAAGAAAGTGCCGTAAGGAGCTTATTCCTCTCCCTCACAAACTCCTTGGAGGCATACAACTCCACCTTGTTGAAGAAGGTGTTCTCGTAAAAGCTAACCGGGTTGTTGAGGGGGTTCAGGTAGTCCATAAAGACGGGTATGAAGAGCCCCCCTTCGCTCCTCTCGTAGTGTTTCCTCCTGTGGTTGTCAACCGACAGAACGAGCTTTATCGTAGGGTCCCCTTCGGGTCTTACAGTCAGGACTGTGTAAAAGTCTTCAGCCCGCGTGTAGCCCTTTTCGGCGACGTTGTCAAGAGCAAAGCCCATGAAGGGGTCCTTTCGCATGAAGCCGTAGCCGAGCTCAAAGGATGCGTTATCGGAGTAAAGACCAAAGAAGGCGAACCTGTACCTCCCGTCCCTTGAGAGCCTCTGTCCGTTTAAAACAGGCTCAGCCCTGTTGTCATAACCAGCCGAGACCATAAAAAGGTAGGAGAGTCCCGAGCCTATCTCCCTTCCCGAGTAAAAGACGCCATCGTAGCCCCTCCGGGAGCTGACACTCGTCCTGAGGGTGCTGGCGTTCTCCTTCTCAGGCTCCTTGGTGTAAACTTTGATTATTAGGACAGCTGGGTCGTTGCCCAGCTCTATAGCTCCAACACCGTAGTAAATCTCTATGTGGTCAACGGAATCAAGGGGAAAGTTCTCCCAGACTAGGAAGGGTGAACCTGTATGCAGTGAGGAGACCTCGTGGTCGTTTATGTAAAGCCTTATGTGCTTGGGTATAGGGGAGACCCCGCTGTAATGATTGAGGGTGAGTATTCCGAACCTGTTGCTGGAGAGGGTGAAGAACTTAACAGCCTTGAGAACATCGGAGAGCCGGTGAGCCTGCATTCTGTCTAAGTCCTCCCTCGTGAAGAGTATCAGATGACCGAGGCTCTCCCTTCTCGTCTTCCTGTAAAGCTCCGAAGCCTCCCTGTACTCTTTGAAGAGCTCCTCTATCTGCTGAGAGAAGGAGAATCTAAAAAGAAGGAAGCTGAAAAGGGTGAAGCCCAGCAGTTTTCTCATCTCCCCTCCGTGTATCCTAATTAAAGTTATACAATAAACCTCAGAATGCTGAGGGAGAGGATAAGGAGGTTCCACTTCGTAGGGATAGGCGGGATAGGTATGAGCGGGATAGCCCGGATACTCTTGGAGATGGGCTATGAGGTCTCGGGCTCGGACGTCAGGGAGAGCAAGAATACCCGTATGCTTAGAGAGAAGGGAGCAAAGATATTCATAGGGCACTCCCCTGAAAACATCGGCAAGGATACGCAGGTCGTGGTTTACTCCTCCGCCGTTAAGGAGGACAACCCCGAGATACTCAAGGCTAAGGAGATGAGGATACCAGCTATACCGAGGGGGGAGATGCTGGCAGAGCTCTTCAAGCTCAAGGAAGGGATAGCGGTGAGCGGTTCCCACGGCAAGACGACCACAACCTCCATGACAGCCCACATCCTTGAGGAGGCGGGCTTTGACCCAACGGTCATAATAGGGGGGATACTTCAAAGGCTCGGTAGCAATGCAAAGCTCGGGAGGGGAGACCTTCTCGTCTCGGAGGCTGACGAGAGCGACGGCTCCTTTCTCAAGCTCTCTCCCGCCGTTGCTGTCATAACAAACATAGACAGGGAGCATATGGACTACTACGGCAACTTTGAGGAGCTCCTTAGCTCCTTCAGGCGATTTGCTGAATCCGTTCCCTTTTACGGCTTTGCCGTCCTGAACGGTGACGATGGGAGGGTAAGGGGAATAGCCAAGGATCTAAGGAAGAACATCATAAGGTTTGGCACCGGGGAAGACTTGGAGCTCAGGGGAGTGGACCTGAAGCTCCGTGAGGGCAGGTACGCCTTCGGCGTGGTGTGGAAAGGCAAAAGGCTCGGAGAGGTCCACCTGGGGATAGGCGGAAGACACAATGTTTACAATGCCCTTGCGGCTATGGGTGTAGCCCTTGAGATAGGAGTTCCCTTTGAGAAGGTCAAGGAAGCCCTTGAGAGCTTCAGGAATGCGGAGAGGAGGATGGAGCTCAAGGGTTACTACGGAGATGTGCCCGTTTACGACGACTACGGTCACCACCCTACCGAAATGAAGGCGGTCATTGAGGCTGTGAGGGAGATGTATCCCGGCAGGAGACTCGTCCTCGTATTCCAACCCCACCGCTACTCAAGAACCCATCTCCTCTTTGAAGACTTCATCAAGGTTCTGAAACTCCCAGACCTCGTTTTCCTGCTTGATATATACCCTGCGGGTGAAAGGAACCTCTACGGTGTGAGCGCAGAGCCCTTAGCCCGGAAGAGTGGAG
>NZ_JBWONM010000134.1:0-6888 GCF_056450045.1 Hydrogenivirga sp. | reverse complement strand
TCCTTTGTGACGAGGAGCTCCTTTATAAGCTCATCGGGAACGTACCTGTTGCCTCTTATCTCTATCTTTGATACGGTCAGGGCAAAGGACAGAGTAAGGGTTATCAGAAGTGATAGGAAGAAGAGGAAAGGTCTAATCACGAAATAGGTATTATACAGCAAGTAGGGAAAGAGCAGGTCCCCGGAGAGACTCCGGGGTGCTTATCACTTAAGCAGTGCTTCTTCCAGCTTCTCCTTCTTCTTTACGGGCTTGATGTAGGGTTTGTCGCCCCTTACCCTTATCTCAACGAGGTCAACGTCCTTTAGGGTTCCCTTTATAAGCTCTTCGGCGAGCAGGTCCTCAACGTGTTTCTGGAGAGCCCTCTTGAGGCTCCTCGCACCGAACTCCGGTCTGTACTCCCTCTTTATTATCCAGTCAACAAAGCTCTTGTGAAGCTTTACCTTTATATCCCACTCTGCGAGCTTCTCGTTGACCTCCTTGACCTGGAGCTCAAGTATCTTCTCAACATCCTTTTTCTCAAGGGGTCTGTAAACGATTATCTCGTCAAGCCTGTTCAGGAACTCGGGGTTGAAGGTCCTCTTGACCTGATCCATAACGTTCTTCCTCATCTGTTCAAAGTCAATCATTCCGAACTTCTTCTCAAAGCCCATCGTTCCGCCCTGAACTATCATCCTCGCTCCGAGGTTGGAGGTCATGATGATTATGGTGTTGGAGAAGTCTATCGTCCTTCCCAGACCGTCGGTCAGCCTTCCGTCGTCAAATATCTGCAGGAAGACGTTGAACACGTCTGGATGAGCCTTCTCAATCTCGTCAAAGAGGAGAACGGAGTATGGTCTTCTCCTTACCTTCTCGGTCAGCTGTCCACCCTCTTCGTAGCCAACGTATCCGGGAGGCGCACCTATGAGCCTTGAAACGGTGTGCTTCTCCATGTACTCGGACATGTCAAACCTTATGAGGGCATCTTCCGTTCCAAAGAGGTACTCGGCGAGTGCCTTTGCGGTCTCCGTCTTACCTACGCCCGTCGGTCCGAGGAAGAGGAAGACACCTATCGGTCTGTGCTTGCCCTTCAGACCGACCCTTGACCTTCTTATGGCTTTGGCTACAGCCTTTATAGCCTCGTCCTGGCCCACGACACGCTTTTTAAGCTCCTCTTCAATGTGAAGGAGCTTCTCCATATCGCTCTCGTGAACCCTTCTGACGGGAATTCCGGTCCACCTCGCCACCACCTCCGCTACGTCCTCGGGCGTGACCTTGGGTCTGTCCTTCTCTATCTCCTGCTTCCACTTAGCCTTCAGGTTTTCAAACTTTGCCCTGAGCCTCAGCTCTTCATCCCTTATGTTGGCAGCCTTTTCATAGTCCTGTTCGTTTGCAGCCTCTTCTTTCTGTCTCTCAAGCTCCTTTATCTGTTCCTCAAGCCCTTTGAGCTCCGGCGGGAGGTCCATAGCCTTGAGCTTCACGAGGGCTCCGGCTTCGTCCACGACGTCTATAGCCTTGTCGGGTAGGTTCCTGTCGGTTATGTATTTGACCGACAGAGACACAGCCTTCTCAAGGGATTCGGGCGTGTACTCAACTCCGTGGAACTCCTCAAACTTCTTCTTGAGTCCGTACAGTATCTGTACAGTATCCTCTTCCGATGGTGGGTCAACGAGAACTGGCTGGAACCTTCTCTCAAGGGCTCCGTCCTTCTCTATGTACTTCCTGTACTCATCAAGGGTGGTCGCACCTATGACCTGTATCTCGCCCCTTGCGAGGGCTGGCTTAAGCATGTTGGAGGCATCTATGGACCCTTCGGCGGAACCCGCACCGACGAGGGTGTGTATCTCGTCAATGAAGAGTATGACGTTAGGAGCCTTCTCAAGCTCCTTGAGGATGTTCTTGAGCCTCTCCTCAAACTGACCCCTGTACTTTGTTCCCGCAACCAGAGCAGCAAGGTCAAGAGCCACAACCCTCTTGTTCAGGAGGGGTTCGGGGACTTCCTTGTTTGCTATCCTCTGAGCGAGCCCTTCAACTATAGCGGTCTTACCCACACCGGGGTCTCCGAGGAGAACGGGGTTGTTCTTCCTTCTCCTGACCAATATCTGGATGACCCTCTCTATCTCTCTCTCCCTTCCTATTACGGGGTCAAGCTTGCCTTCCCTTGCCATCTGGGTGAGGTCCCTTGAGAACCTGTCAAGGTTTGGAGTAGGCGCGTACTTGACGCTCTCCTGAGGGGGGAGCTCCCCGAGTATCTGCAGAACCTCACGCCTGACGGAGTACTCATCAAGACCGAAGCTCCTCAGAATCCTTCCACCGAGTCCGGTTTTCTCCCTGACTATACCTATGAGAAGGTGCTCCGGACCGACGAACTGGTGGTGAAGGATCCTCGCCTCTTCAACGGCGAACTCTATCACCCTCTTGGCGTCCGGGGCGAAGAGTATCTCTCCCGTGTGGGAGCCCCTGTTTATCTGCCCCATCACAGCCTTTCTTACCTTGTCGGGTGTGAGCCCGAACCTTGAGAGGACCAAGGTCGGGATGTCCTCTTCCTTTATCAGGGCGAGCAGGATATGCTCACTCCCGAGGTAGCTGTGTCCCAGGTCAAGAGCTTCCTCTCTCGCCTGGAGTATGACCTGTCTTGCTCTCTCGGTAAACTTTTCAAACATGCTCTAACCTCACTTGAGTTTATAAGATAACAATAGGATGGGCATATGACAATACCATGTTTGAGGTCATTGAAGTCAGCGCTGCGGTATATATTTAAAGCCAATGGCAAAGAGCGGTAGGAAGAAGAGCTTTAAGATAAGCCTCATAGTTGAGGCTTTCCAGAACCTTGAGAAATCTTACGTTGACCTTAAAAAGCACCTCTCCCTTCCCAAGGAGGAGTTCACGAGCAACAAGCTCGTCCTTGATAAGGTGAGGATTGACTTCAACTTAGCCTTTGAAAGCACGATGAGGGTATGCAGGCACATGTCCACCGTTCTTGGGCTGAGAACGAGCTCAAAGGACTGCCTCGTGAAGCTTGCGGAGCACATAGGCATGAAGGACGTGGACAAGCTGAGAGCCTTCACCGAGTTTTACTTCAAGTACAGAGACCTTAAGGAGGCTGTATCACCCGAAGAGCTCTACGATTTCCTCAGGGATAACCTCGTTATGTTCAAGGAGTTTGCGAGGGCTGTGGTGGAGTATGTGAAGGAGACAACGGGGAACTACCTCCTCATAGACTTTGACCTCCTGAACGAGAAGTCCAAGTTCATAAAGGATTCGGTAAAGAAGATAGGATTTGTTCTTGAGCAGGGTCTTGAGGAGTTCAAGGAAAAGCCCATGTACTACGACAGGACCAAGTACTTTTATCAGGTAGCCTACGACTCTCTCTTTGATATATGCAAGCACCTCGCACCTAAGTTCGGTATAAAGAAGTTCGGGGATGACTGCCTCTCAAAGATGGTTGAGGCTGGAGTAATTCCCCAGGAGTACTACATGGACGTTTTCAAGATGACGAACCTAAAGAACAGGTTGATAAGCACATGGGAGGTGCCCCCCGAAGAGCTGTACAGCTCTCTGAAGGAGCTAAATCCGAAGTTTGAGATAATAGTGAGGGAGATATCCAAGAGCCTGAAAAAACTCCTTGAGGAGAGGAGCGTAAAGAGATGAGACTCTTCATAACCGGCATAGGTTCAGGTCTTGGGAAGTCACTGGTGGAGGAAGCCCTCCTAAGGGGGTACGAGGTCTTTGCTCTCAGCAGACACCTCCCCCCTGAGCTGAGAGGAAAGGTACGCTTTGTAAGCTGTGACCTGAGGGAAAGGGAGAGGATGGCGCCTGCGGTGGAGAGGCTCTTAAAGGGCGTCGCGGGGCTTGACCTTGTGATATTGAATGCTGGAGTTCTGGGTGAGTTCGGGGACATGAAGGATGTTCCCCTTTACAGGATGGAAGAGGTTATGGATGTGAACGTCTGGGCTAACAAGGTGATAATTGACACCCTCGTTGATATGGGCGTAAAAGTAAGACAGCTCGTTGGCATATCCTCTGGAGCATCTGTAAACTGCAACCGCGGATGGAACGCCTACTCCATATCAAAGGCTGCCCTGAACTGCCTTCTGAAGCTCTACGCAAGAGAGATGGAGGAGACTCACATAACAGCCCTCGCCCCCGGGCTCGTTCTGACACCCATGCTTGAAGAGGTAATGAAGCAGGACGAGAGAAGGTTTCCTTCTGTAAAGCGCATAAGGGAAGCCCCCAAGAGAACCCCCGAGGAGGCAGCGAAGCTCCTCTTTGAAACATTCCCTAAACTCCTTGAGTTTGAAAGCGGTTCTTACGTGGACGTCAGGAAGATTTAGGCAAGGTATGTCGGGGTTGCCATTTGGGGTTATATTTTCCTTATGGAGTGGGGCAGGTTTTGACAATTATCTTCGGTGTAGCAGGTTTCATGGGGATATTCATGTTCTTGAATTAACAAGAGGATAGATAGTGTGGAGAAGAGGATGGATGACTTGAGGCAGGATATGGATAGGAGGTTTGATGCAGTGGAGCGTAGGCTTGACAGGATAGAACAGCTCCTATATAAGGTCTTAGGAATAGAGAGGAAAAGTTAAGTATTCTTTGTTTTCCAGCCAGCGATCTCCGCAACTTTTTCTAATATGAGCTCGGCACTGCTGAGCTTGTCTTCAAACTCAAATTTCCGGGTGCCTTCCTTGCTTATCAGGTATCCCCTGTGGTGCTTTGCCCCCATTACCTCTACGGGGTTAGCAACTATGAGGTCAAGGTTCTTCCTCCTTAGTTTATCTTTTGCGTTCTCTATCAGGTTTTCACTCTCAAGAGCGAAGCCAACGAGGATCTGCCTCTCCTTCCTCTTCCCGAGCTCCTCAAGGATGTCGGGGTTCTTCTCAAGCTCAAGGGCGAAGCTCTCCTTCTTCTTAACCTTTTCAGAGAACCTCTCCTTAGGTCTGTAGTCCGAAACCGCAGCGTTCATTATCACAACATCCGCCCAGCTAAAGCTCTCAAGAACCCTCTCCCTCATCTCTTGGGTGCTCCTTACCCTGATAACCTCTACCTCCGGAGGTTCCTTAGCGGTTGTGAATCCCGCGATTACCCTCACCCTTGCACCCATCCAGCGGGCAACCCTTGCGAGGGAGAACCCCATCTCACCGCTGGAGTCGTTGGAGATAAAGCGCACCGGGTCTATGTACTCACGGGTCGCACCGCAGGTTATAAGAACCTTCTTACCCTCAAGCCTTTTCGGAAAGAGAGCCCAGCAGAGCCAGTCAAGGAGCCTCTCTTCCGAGGCGAGCTTTCCCTCTCCCTCTTCCTCACAGGCTAAGATTCCCCACTCGGGTTCAACGATTATAGCTCCCATCCTCTTAAGCCTCTCTATGTTCTCCAGAACTGCAGGGTTTTTATACATCACCGTGTTCGCCGCTGGAGCTATCAGGAGCTTTCCCGAGTAGGCGAGGGCTGTGGTGGTCAGCAGGTTGTCCCCTATCCCGAGGGCGAGCTTTGAGAGGGTGTTTACCGTGCAGGGAGCTATAAGAAAGACCTCAGCCCAGCGGGCGAGGTTTATATGAGCCAGAGGCTCATCCTCCCAGTCCACATAGACCCTGTTTCCGGAGAGAGTCTCAAAGGTCAGCCTGCTTACGAATCTCTGGGCAAAGGGCGTCATCACAACCTTAACCTGAGCACCCGCCTTCTTGAGCTCCCTCACGAGGCTGGCAGACTTGTAAACCGCTATTCCGCCCGTTATGCCGAGCAGAACCCTTCTTTGGCTCAGCTGTTTCATAAATCAATAAATAACATAGGAAACATCAACCATATCGTAGTTTTCCGGTCCTATCTGGGTCAGTATATCGCTGAACTTCTCTACTGTCTCGTGGTAGGAGCTTCTCAGAAGCCTGCGAACCCTATCCTCATCGGAAGCA
This sequence comes from Hydrogenivirga sp., assembly GCF_056450045.1. NCBI lineage: Bacteria > Pseudomonadati > Aquificota > Aquificia > Aquificales > Aquificaceae > Hydrogenivirga > Hydrogenivirga sp. The sequence continues at coordinate 1,003 of NZ_JBWONM010000134.1, read as the reverse complement.
AAGGCAAGGGGAAAGAGCTCCCTGAGTGCGCTTATCCTCTCCTTTGTGCAGATGAAGAGTATCTCCTCCCTCTGGGGAAGAGGAAGCTCCGGCATGGGGAAGACAACGAGCCTGTACCCCGCGGATAGCATCTTGCCTGTCGGGAACATCATACTTCCTGAGACCTTTCTGTGCGGTTCGATAGGGTTAGGATACAGGCGGAAGACTCTGCCCTTTGCGTCCACGCCGAACAGGTAAGGAAAGCACTCCCTTTCGGAAGAGAGCTTGAGCCTTATCTCCTCACCTTTCCTGATCTCCTTCTTGTCCGTGAGCAGCACAAGACCGAAGTCCGCAGGTTTCACGCCCCTTTCGGGCAGCTCAAAGCTTACCTTAACTCTGACACACACCTGATCTTTGCCTTCAAGGACGGGAGCGGAAAAAATGGGGTCACCCACAAGCTTGACCGTCCCGAGGGCACGGGTCTGGATTATGTCCCTCATCAGCCTGCCGTTCACTATTAGGCTCTTTGAGCTTATGAGGACACCCAAGTATTTCTCAACCGCTTCTATCTTTGCATTCTTGAGGGCTTCTCTCTTTGCCTCCTTGATGTCGGAGCTACAGCCCTCCCCTTCGGACTCTACCACCGCACCGAAAGAAAGGGCAAAACTAACGAGCAATAAAAAGAACCTCACCATCACTCTACAGGGAAGACCTCAAAGTCCTCGGGACCCCATACATCCGGAGATTGAGAGGGGTCGGATGACACTTTCCTTACCCATTTTCTCAGAGGTTTAACAAGCTCTCCCACTTCTACATACCCATCATCGTCAAAGTCCAAATTCACAAGCCCGGAACTTGCCATCTCGTAAAGCGCCCTCGTAAAAGCGGAATACCTCTTTTCCTTATCCACGTTTGATAGTTGCCCTGCCTTTGTAGAGAAGATAATAGCTATATCGGTAAGCTTCGGCTTGTGAACTATAACCGCAGGCTTCCATGGAGGCTTTACCCTACAGGCGTCTATCAT
>NZ_JBWONM010000133.1:0-2822 GCF_056450045.1 Hydrogenivirga sp. | reverse complement strand
AGGTCCTCAATCTTTACACCCCTCTTCAAAGCCAACCTTTCCTCCTTACCCATAGAAGGAGTGCGAGGGTAACGAGAACCATGAGGGCTAAGGAGTAAGGGTATCCGTACTTCCAGCCGAGTTCGGGCATGTACTCAAAGTTCATACCGAAGATGCTCGCAATGAGCGTGGCTGGTAGAAATATGGTTGCGAGGACGGTAAAGACCTTGACAGCCTCGTTCTGCCTTATGGTTATCAGACCGAGCAGGGAGTTCTGGATGCTGTCTATCTTCTCCATGTAAAAGGAGGTGTAGTCAAGGAGTGTACTCAGGTCGTCAAGGAGTATCTTTATCTCCCTCTTGGTCTGGGCGTTTATAAGGGGGCTCTTGAGGAAGCGCGAGAGTATCCTGACCTTTTCGTTTATTGATTCTCTGAGGGTTATGTTCAGTTCGTCGTAGTAGGCTATATCCTTTATGAGCTCTTCCGACTGCTCAACGAATATCATCTTCCATATGTTCCTTATCCTCCTTCCAAGGACCTCAAGCCTGTCCCCTATCCTGTCAACCTCAATGCTGAGTATCTCGGCAAAGAGGGATTCGGCGAACTGGATGTAGCTCCTCTTTGTCTTCAATCTGTTCAGGAATATCATCAGAGCGGGTATGTCTCTGTACCTGAGGGTGACGAAGTACCTCTCCCTTATGAAGAAGAACACGGGCTCAACTATTATCTCGTCCTTTTGCTGGATAACGAAGGACATGTTTATGTTTATGGCATCCCCAACTTCCGTGTACTTTGAGCTTATCTCTATATCCCCCATAACCTCCTTTGAGGGCATCTCAAAGTTTATGTTCTCCTTGAGCCAGCTTATCTCCTCTTCGTTGGGGTCAAGGACGTCTATCCACAGGATGCCTTTCTTCCTTGCCTCCTCAAACTCCTCCCTCTTAAAATCGGAGAAGTATCTTCCCGATATTACGTAGAGATTTATCACACTATAATTTTAACTTAGCTCATTCCCAGAGCTTCCTTATCTCCTCTGGGAGCTGCTTTATGACGTCTTCAACCTCACCCCACGTGACGTGCCTCTTTATAGCTCTGAATACACCCCTCGTGAAAGCCTCAGCTTCCTCCAAGTCCTTGATGTCCACGTTGGGGACAAGACCGGGGTCGTTCATCACCCTCTGGAGGAACTCCTCCTTCTTCCTTATGCTCTTGTCGGGTCCCTTTGTGGTGTCCCAGCCTTCACACCAGACCGCCTTGAAGACCATGGGTAGCTGGGCAACGAAGTCCTTTCCTTCCCTTGGGTCAAGCCTGTCCCTGAGGGCATGAAGAACAGCCTTGGTTATCCTGTAAGCTCTGGACTCATCCTCAACTCCAATCTCCTTCATTATGTCGTGAAGGAACTCATGTCCTTTGTGTACCCACTCTTCAAACAGTGCCATCTCTCCACCTCCCTTTTATATATATTTTACCTCCTCTTCCTCAGCCCTGCCACGTTCCTTCTGTGCTGAGAATAGGTTGTGCTGAAGAGGTGCCTCCTTGTCCTTGGATCAACCACGAAGTAGAGATAGCTTACCTTTGCAGGCTCAAGGGCAGCCTTCAGGGAGGATAGACCCGGATTGCATATGGGTGTCGGTGGAAGACCAAAGTAAAGGTAGGTGTTGTAGGGGTCGTCTATCTGAAGATGCTCTTTCGTAAGGACACCTTCCCACATCCCCCTCCTCTTGAGGGCGTATATAACGGTAGGGTCTATCTGGAGCTTCATTCCCCTCTTGAGCCTGTTGTATATGACAGCAGCTATGAGGGGCTTCTCCTCCTCTCTGAAGGTCTCTTTCTCTATCATTGAGGCGACCGTGACCCACTCCTCAATCGTTAGGTTCTTTTGGGCAACCTTTGGTCTCAGCTCAACGGTCTTCTCAAGGAAGTTCCTGTACATGGTGTCTATAACCTTGAGGGGGTGGGTGTTCTTTGAGAAGAAGTAGGTGTCGGGGAAGAGAAAGCCTTCCATTGTCGGCGTTGAGAGACCGTAGCTCTTTGGTGTGGTCTCAGAGGTTGCATACTTTAAGAAGTCCTCCCTCTTGCAGACCTTCTCCCTTTCAAGGAGATCTGCTATATCGTAGAGGTCGCTCCCTTCAGCAACAACTATCCGGTGGAGCTTGTGGAGACCTTGCGAGAGCTTTCTGTAAACGTCAAAGGGGGATACGTAGCCGCTGAACTCGTACTCTCCAGCCTCAAGCTTCTTCTTCTTCAGGGCATGGATTATCGCTATAGAGAGCCTGCTCCTTATCAACCCCTCTCTGTGGAGTATGTCAATTATCTTGACGGTGGGTGTTCCGTAGGGGATATCAACGGTTTTCTGAACAACGTAGACCGGCAGGAAGGCATATGCCAGATAAAAGAGCATGAGCAGGAAGAGGGCTGCCACGAAAAGGAGCTTTTTCATAGAGAATGAAGATACTCCTCAAGTATAACCTGTGCAGCCACCGAATCCAGCATCTCCTTTCTCTTCCGCGGTGGTAGGTCTGCCAATCTGCTCTCAGCTTCGTAGGTAGAGTAACGTTCATCTCTGAGCTCTATATCAAGGTTGGGGAGCCTTTCCTTCAGCCTTCTGACAAACTCCCTCACGAGCTTTGCCCTCTGCCCTTCCTTTCCCGAAGGGGTCAGGGGAAGACCGACGATCACCTTTTCTATTCCCCCTTCCCTGATTATCTTCTCCAACCTGTCCAACAGCTCACCGTCGTTTGGCAGGACACCCTTCGGAACAGCTATGCGGAGCTCGGTATCACCGGTCGCGAGCCCCACCCTCTTTGTACCAAAGTCTATAGCGAGGACCTTCAAGCTCCTCA
>NZ_JBWONM010000132.1:0-17516 GCF_056450045.1 Hydrogenivirga sp. | reverse complement strand
CGGTGTTTTCCAAGAGAGCTTCCCAAACTAAAACCACATCTTTCCTAATTCCCTCAAGCCAGAGGCTTTCTACACCTATGTTGATGTCCCCCTCACCCCTCAGGTAAGGCACAAAAGCTTCAATCAGAGGGTGTTTCTGCTCTTTCCCCGTTTCCGTTTCTCTTTTCAAAAGCCTTGACCTCAGTATCCTGCCTCCCTTTACGAGCACCTCTAAGGACACCCTATCGGTAATTTTCACTTTTAACCTCTCCATCGCCGGAATTGAATATATACTGGAGCGGGATTAAAATGAAAGGTAAGAACGTTAAAAGGAGGGGTTGTTATGGTCTCTAAGAAGTCTGCAGTAATTTCTCTGGGAGTAATTCCGGCTATCCTTGCCTGTGGTACCAAAGCACCGTCCATTGACCCAACAGCCTACCCTATCACACCCGCCGACAAGGTAAGGGTTGAGATACCGGATGCCTGTAGGATCGCTTACGAGAACGTGATTCCCAAGATCGCTGTTGTGGACTTTGCCAACAATACGACCTTTGACCTTGCAAAGGTGGTTCAGTCCCAATCCGCGGGAACAGAAAAGAGAAAAGAGGTTCACGGCGGTGTTTGGGGTATTACGGCTGGTCCGGCTGGCATAGGTGTGGGACACGTGGGTGCGAGTGCTTCCAGGAGAGACTGGAGAACCCAGGCGCAGACCATATCAAGGGATGTAAACGCCAAGCTTGGGGAGAGTATAGCTGAGGCTGTTGTCAGTGAGCTCGCCAACATAGGAGGTATGAAGATATACACCAGGAAGGACCTCCAGAAGGTGCTTGAAGAGCAGAAGCTCCAAATGTCTGGACTGATAGACCCCAACACCGCGGTACAGGTCGGCAAACTTGCTGGAGTCAAGTACATAGTCACGGGTGCCGTCAACAACATCAACCTGAAGTGGGTTGCCGTGGGTGAGGGGGTAAAGAGAGGGCTTACCGAACGCCTTGGTCTCCTTGGTGCAGCGGCAGCCGTTGGGGCTTCAACCCAGGAGGGATGGAACCTTATGGTTGATATAGTTGTCAAGGTTATAGATACAGAGACAGGGGAGGTTGTCCTGACAAAGACCGTCTCGGGAAGAGAGGTTCTCGGCAAGACCCCCACATTCAACTACGATTCCATAATAGGAGGTGCAAAGAAGGCTGCTATGGAAGCCCTTGAGGACATAAGACCTGAACTATCCAAGCTCTTCCCCCTCAGGGGATACATAATCCAGCTCAGAACCGCTCCCGACGGCAAGGCAAGGTATGCCTTGATAAACGTGGGTTCCAAGAACGGTGTTAAAGAGGGTCAGGAGTTCTTCGTCATTGACTTTCAGGCTGTTCAGGACCCGATAACCGGAAGGACTACCTGCGACCAGATAAAGCTCCCTGTTACCCTCAAGGTCTCCAATCAGATACAGCCTGACAAAGCCTGGACGGTTGCAGAGGGAGACAAGAACCAGATAATGAGGCTCAAGCTCGGTCAGGTGGTGGAGAGAAAGCCCCTTGAGGGAGGAAGCACTCTAAAGAAACTCTTCTGAGGAGGGTGAGATGAATTTCAAGGGCTTGAAGGTCTCCTTTTTCCTCTTCCTTTTCTATGTTGGTCTCCTCTTTGCCTCTCAAGGAGGATTTGTCAAGGGACAGAAGGTGAGAATAATAACCCACGACGGAAAGGAGGTTTTCGGAACCATAAAGAGCGTTTCCAAGCAGGCGGATATAGACACCGCTCTGGGATTCAGAACAAAGGTGAAGTTGAAAAGAATCTATAAGATAACAAGGAAGGGCAAGCTCTTCACCTACTACACCCTTGATGGAAAGGTTATCAAGGGAAGCACCCATTATCCTATTAAATTCGTTGTTGACTTAGGACCATACGGTGTTCAGGAGTTTGGACTTAAAAGGTACTTTGTGGAGAAGATGCCCAGGCTCATAGAGGTTTACACAGGTCAGGGGAGGAATATCGTGCCCAAGGAGAGATCCCCGCAGGCAGTCGCTCGCGCGGGTGCTCAATCCGTTCCGGGAGGTGTGCTCCTTTCCGTAGACGAGAGCACCTGTCCCGTTGGGGGTTTTAGCTCTGAGCTTAAGATCGTCCGGGGAAGCTACGAGTGCATAGACTTTCAGGGAATGAGATGGATAAAGCCCTTTGATCAGGGCTTGAGGCTTTACAGGGAGCTTGACCTTAAAGGAGACTTCTCCCTTGAGTTCAGCTTTTATGCCTTTAAAGAGGGCTGTCCCTACGTGAGGATAACCCTCTTGCCTGAAAAGCCTATTTTAGAAGCCAAGAAGGGGAACATATACTTTGAAGGTGAAGTCTTTGCAACCTTAAACGGAAGCTGCGATTCCTTCCAAGCGGGGATAAGCTCTAATCCTATGAACAACCCCGATCTTTATGAGTACAGGCGCAAGATATCCCCGAATACTGTTCACAGGGTAGCCTTTGTGGTCAAGAACGGAGTTGCTTCCCTGCTCCTTGACGGAAAGAAAATAGCTGCAGAGCCCTTCTCACCCACAAAGCCCATAAAGGGCATAGGTATATTCTTTTACAAGAAGTTCAGCACCGATACGCCCTACTCTGAGAGCCCTGCCCTTTTGGGAAATCTTAAGGTTTCTCTCGCCACGGAAGCGGTTACTAAGAGTGCTCCCCTCAAGTCACCCACGCCACCCCCTGTAAAGATGACGCCAATGCCAGCACCGAAGCCCCCTGTGGTTACCGCTCCTGTAACGGCTCCAAAACCCCAGGCGAAGTGTATAGAGTCCGTCGGTGTGGGGGAAGCCTCGGTTATAGGGGGAGACAGAGCATCCGCCAAGGTTGAGGCTCTTGCAAGGGCTAAGTGGGATGCTATTGAAAAGGCTCTGGGCGTGAGGACAAGCGTCAAGACGATAGTTCAGAACTTCAGCCTGCTTGATGAGGTGATAAGGAACGAGGTTGGAGGCTTTATAACTGGCGTTAAGGTACTCAGCGAAGAGAACTTTGCGGACATGGTAAGGGTTAAGGTTAAGGGCTGTGTCTATCCTAACTCCGCCGAGAAGGCTCTGAGCCTTATATCAAGGGATACAGCCTTCAGCGTGATAGTGGTTACAAAGAGGCAGAACTCCGTTGAGCTTGATGAGATGAATCCGGTGACCACCGAGCTTGTGAACATACTCAACCAGCAGGGTTTCAAAGTCTACGACTTTGCCGGCAACCCGAATGTGAATCCCTACGAGATTGAGACCATCATAGCCCAGAGGAGGTTCATAGCTCTCAGAGCCTACATGGCGAGGGTTCTATCGGGAGCGATGGTGGTCGGTAAGGTTGAGCTCATACCTTCAACGAGGTCCGGTCAGGACATAGGCTACGGGATTAGGTCTACCTTCAACGTTGTAACCGCAAGGCTTAACTACTACCTTCTGGGAAGGGACAATCAGGGACTCAGGATAATTGCCTCAGGCTCCCTCTCTGCGAGGGGGGTTGCACCGAACATACAGGATGCAGGATACAAGGCTATGGAAGCCCTCGCGAGAAACCTCGGCTCGGACATAATGGGCAAGCTGGAACGCTACATGGCTTCCAAGAAGAAGGTGGTCACCGTCGTCGTTAGAGGAGTGAGGAGCACGAGGGATAACTTTGCGATAAAGGAGAAGCTCCAGAGGGTTCCCTGGGTTCAATCGGTGGAGGACATTGGTCTCGGCAAGTTCAGGGTGACCTATCTGGAGAACACCATCTACTTGGCGAACGCCGTGGAGAGGATTCCTGAGCTCAAGCTCCTGAAGTTCTCGCCCACGGAAGTCGTTGCTCAACTCCTCTGAGGAGGTTGAAGATGAAGTCCATCCTGCCCCTCCTTTTCCTCCTTGTTCTCTTTTCCTGTGGACAGAAGACGGAGAGCCTCAAGAAGGGACCCACAAAGGAAGAGCAGCTCCAGAAGGCGGGAAGAGCCTTTGAGGAGCTTGAGAGAGAGGCTGGCAAACCCGCCAAGGAACTCACCCTTGAAGAGGGAAAGACCCCTCCAAAGAGAGTTGAGAGGAAGCCAGAGTACAAGAAATACCCGCTCAATCTTGCAAAACGGGAAGCTCCTAAAACCAAGTATCCTATAGTGAACGGGCTCCCCGTCTGGGTCAGCAACCCTAACTACGGTGGGGTCCTCGGTGGAGTGGGGGTTGCCAAAAGGATACCAGGCAAGGGCTACGCTGAGCAGAAGCGCCTGGCGAAACAGATAGCACTGGCAGACCTGGCAAAGCAGGTGGAGCTTATTGTCAAAACGGAACTCACCAAGGTGGAGGTAAACGTTGATACAAAGACCCTTCAGTATTACAAGAAGAAGTTCAGCTCCTACTCGGAGCAGGAAGTAAGAGAGATGGTGATAAAAAACGCCGTCATAGAGGACGAGTGGATTGACCCAAAAACCGGAGAGCTCTACGTCTGGGTAGTGCTCAAGAGATAGGGAGGTTAACATGAGAAGGCTTTTAATCCTTGGACTACTACTTTCAACGCAGCTCTACGCTCTTGAGCTTGGTGCCAAGCTGGGTAACGCCCGTATAAACTGGAAGGACAACACGGACACTACCCTTGAGTGGTACCTTGCTCTTTACGGTGAACACCTCTTCCCCCTTTCACCCCTCCTGAGTGTTGGTCCTATGGTTGAGCTTGGGTACGGGAAGAAGAATATAGGCACCTTTTACTGCCCGGGTGTGGGGACCTGTAAGGTTGACCTTACCTACACTACCCTTGAGGTTAACGGGAAGGCAGTTCTTGGTGTTACTCCCATATTTGACCTCTACGGTGGGGGCGGGATATCAAGCAACAGGTTCGGAATAGACGCCTGGGACCTCAACGGAAACTCGGTGGGGACCCTCGGAGATGAAACCAAGGGAGGAGTCCAGGCTTTTGTGGGAGCTCAGCTCAAAGGCAGGGGTTTTGGAGCCGGTCTTGAGTACAAGTACAAGTATGTCAACACCGATTCCATAGACTCGGTTGATAGCGTTACCCTGAGCCTGTTCCTGAGCTTTTGAAGGTGTATAATTACTTGGAACTTTACCAGTAAGGGAGGTATAGGATATGAATAGAGTTGTCCTTGAGGACCTCACACAGCAGAAGGAAAGCCCCGAATACCTTCAGATAAGCTGGGCTGCAGCTATGACCCTCGGGCTCATCCCGGGTCAGTTTTACAGGAACACGAAGCTCAGCTGCATAAATACGCTCCTCACCTATCCCTCCGGCTGTCATGCCACCTGTGCTTACTGCGGTCTTCAGAAGGCGAGGGACATGGAGTACTCAAAGAAGAACTTCATCAGGGTTGAGTGGCCTACCGTCAAGCTGGAGGACATAATAGAGAGGACCAAGGCTGTTGGGCACGCGGAGCGTCTCTGCATATCCCAGATAACCCACCCGAGGTCCATAAGGGATACAAAGTACGTGCTCAAAAGGGTCATTGAGGAGCTTGGAGACCAGCTCTTTGTCTCAATACTGATGAACGCAACAGGGCAGACCTACGAGGATATAGAGGATTACAAGAAGCTCGGAGCTGACACGCTGACGGTTGCCCTTGACGCAGCTACACCGGAGATATTTGACAAGCTCAGAGGCAGACCCATGAACAGCCCCCACAGGTGGGATACCTACTGGAAGGTTCTTGAGTGGTGTGCTGAGGTCATGGGAGATGGATACGCCGGCTGCCACCTCATAGTCGGTCTCGGTGAAACCGAACAGGAGATGATAGAGACCATTCAGAAGGTCAAGGATCTGGGGGCAAGGACGCACCTGTTCTCCTTCTGGCCCGAAGAGGGATCTCTCATGGAGAAGGAAAAGCCCTGTCCTGCGCCTCAGTACAGAAGGGTCCAGATGGCGAGGTACCTTATAGACAACGACCTTTCAAGGTACGACTACATGGAGTTCAACGAAAAGGGGCAGGTTGTTGACTGGGGTGTATCTGAGGAGGTCTTTGAGGAGATATTCTGGAGCGGAAAGCCCTTCATGACCGCAGGCTGTAGGGGTAAGACTACCGAGGTTGCCTGCAACAGACCCTTCGGTGACAGCTCCGTTTCCGATATAAAGAGCTACCCCTTCAAGCCAAACAAGAGCGACCTCAAGAAGATAAGGAAGCAGCTCTTTGACTACGATATGGAGAAGGCTTATCCTGACGTTCTGAACCCGAGCGTCTTCAGGTATCAGTAGTAAGAGGTGGGACTGGAGCAGGGCTGGGCTTTCAACAAGAAGTTCAGGACGAAGAGCCTAACCGTATTCTTTCTCTTTGTCCTCCTGCTATCTATCTCCCTTCTCTGGATACTGAACCTACAGGTAACCAAGGAGAGCGAGGTTGCCGAAAGGATAGAGAAGGAGTTTGACAGGGTTGTTGCGGTTCGTGTTCCCCTTTACAGGGGTAGCATAGAGGACAGGAATGGAAAAGACCTCGCCCTCAGCGTGCCGACCGTATCCCTATATGCCCACCCTGACACGAGCAGGCTCAACAACAGGAGGGAGCTCATAAGGGAGCTCTCCAGATTGACAGGAGTTCCCGCCTCCCGCATAGAGAAGAGGATAGCCACCGGAAGCAGCAGGCCTATCAAGATACTCTCAGGTATAGACAGGGACCTCAAGGACGAGATCAGAGAGCTTATACTCAGAACGGAGAACACCTCCTACCTTGGTGTTCAGGAGGAATACAAACGTTTTTATCCCAACGGCACCACAGCCTCCAACACCATAGGCTTTGTGGGAGTTGACGGAACAGGACTTGAGGGTATGGAGTACATGCTTAACGATAGGTTGAAGGGTGGCTACACCAAAGCTCTCATATACATGAACGGAGGACTCGGCAAGATATACCTTCACCCCCTGCGGGGTATGCTCGGCGATGAGGAAGATGTCCTCCTCACAATAGACCTCGGTGTTCAGCACATACTTGAGAAGATAAGGGACGAGATAGTGAAGAGGTGGCGCCCGAAGAAGGTGTCCATACTTCTTCTTGACCTCACCGACGGAAGCGTGCTCGGACTTGCAACCTACCCCTACTTTGACCCCAACAACTTCGGCAGGTATCCCGCCGAAAAGAGGAGGAACTTTGCCGTTACGGACGTATTTGAGCCGGGCTCAATAATGAAGCCCTTCTTCATAGGGTGGGCTCTTGAAAAGGGCTATGTGAGCCCGAGCTTCAGAGTGAACACCGGCAGAGGGAGGGTCAAGGTTTACGACAGGTACGTTAGGGACCTAAAGCCCCTCGGTAGGGTGAACCTTGAGGAGATCCTCGTCCACTCCTCAAACATAGGAACGATAAAGGTTGCCTCTTACCTTAAAAAGGAAGATGTTTTAGAGCTCCTCAGGACCTTTCACCTGCACAGGCGCTTCGGCATATTTCCGGGGGAGGCTAATCCCCAGCTCCCCGATTACGATTACCCTGCGAACATACTCTACTCGTCCATAGGTCAGGGTATAGCCCTGAACACCCTCAACATAGCGGTCGCCTTTGGAGCCCTTGCCACCGGGGAGGTTCTCAAGCCCAAGATAGTTAAGAAGGTGCTTTCCTCCGAGGGGAAGGTGCTCTACGAGGCTGAGAAGGAGGTTTGGAGAAAGAAGGTTCTCTCCGATAAGACCCTTAGGTGGCTCAGAAAGACGCTTACGCGTGTTGTTGAGAGGGGAACGGGGAAGAAGGCAAGGTCCAGGTACTTCACCATTGCCGGCAAGACGGGGACTTCCCAGAAGTTTGACCTGAAGGAGGGTAGGTACTCAAGGGATAAGGTCGTGACCTACTTCGCTGGCTTTTTCCCTGCCAGAGACCCGAGGTTCGTTGCGGTTATAGTCGTTGATGAACCTAAGGGAAGGAAGCTTTACGGGGGTGAGGTGAGCGCTCCCTACTTCAGGACCCTCGTTGAGCAGGTAGCCTTTTACTACGGTCTAAAACCCGACAAGCTCAAGTAGCTTTTCCCTTTCTTCCGGGGGCAGATTTAAGGATCGGCTCCTTTTGATGCACACGGGCTTCAAGCCCGTCATCTCATAGACTATCTGAGGGTTAGTCCTTTCGGATACGTCCTCTCCTGTGAAGCCGTTGAGAACTATCCCCCTGAGCTCAAGTCCGAGAGCCTCAGCGTAAAACCAGGAGAGATAGGTGTGGTTTATCGTTCCTAGACCGGCCCTTCCAACTAAGACAACCTCAAGCTTCCAGTCCCTTGCAAGGTCTCCGTAGGTGTACCTCTCCTTTATTGGAACCCCTATACCTCCAGCCCCTTCCACGAGCAAAAGCTCGTACTTATCCCTGAGCATCCTGAAGCGCTTCTCCAACTCCTTCAGGGGTACCTCCTTTCCCTCTTCCATCTCACCAGCCCGGGGGGAGAGGGGAAGCCTGTAGGTGAAGGGTACCACCTCCTCTATCTCCTGCCCTGTTGCTTCAGCCAGAAGCCTTCCGTCCTCGGGAACATCCCTCACATAGGTCTCCACGGGCTTAAAGCATCCCACCTTTACCCCTCTTTCCTTCAGGGAGAGGGCTAAGTTATAGGTTATAAAGGTCTTTCCAACACCCGTGTCCGTTCCCGTGATAAGGATGGCGCTCATGGGTAATAATACTAAAGCAGATGTGGCTCCTTTTCTTACTCTTTCCTTTCCTGTCCTTAGCCTCCGAGTTTTCCTTTTGGGAGGGAAGCTCTTATGGTAGGTTCCTGAGCCTTGCGGAGAGGGCGAGGATCGTGTACCTCGGGGAGATTCACGACAGGAAGGATATCCATGAGCTTCAGCTGAGGGTAGTGAGGGACCTCCACTCCAAGGGCTACAGGCTCATCATACTTATGGAAGCCTTCCAGCAGCAGTTTCAGGATGTCCTTGATGAGTACATAGAGGGTGAGATAGAAGAGGAGGAGATGCTGAAGAGGACGGAGTACTACAAAAGGTGGCGCTTTGATAAAGAGCTCTACGCACCCCTGTGGAGGTTTGCAAGGGAGGAGGGGATAAGGCTCTTTGCCCTGAACATACCCTCAGAGCTTCTCAGGGAGATAAGGGAGAGGGGCATTGAGAGGGTAAGGAGCCACTACCTTCCCAAGAGGCTGATGCCCTTTAGGAGAAAACACAGGGAGTTCTTGAGGAAGGCTATGGGAAAGCACAAAATCAAGAACGAAAAGCGTTTCTTTGACATTCAGCTCGCCTGGGACATGGGCATGGCTTTCAGGATAGCCAAGGTAGCTCTGTTCCATCCAGAGGAAAAGCTCATCGTTGTGGTAGGCTCCGGGCACGTGTGGGAAGGGTACGGAATACCTGAGAGGGTTAACTTCCTTTTGGGGGAGATCCCCCAGCTCGTGTCCTTCGTAGATGAGGACTACCTCTACTTTCTGTTCTCAAGGGACTTCTCAAGGGAGAGCTCGTCGGCAAACTCAAGGAGGGAGCCGAACTGAAGTCCGTAGGATATGCGTGATACCTTGACCGAGGGGAACCTGTCCTTTATCAACTTTATTAGGTAGTTGGCTGTAGCTTCTCCTTCCGCATTCGGGTTCGTGGCTATTATCACCTCCCTCGCTCTGTTTTTTCCGACCCTCTCTAAGAGGGAGTCAATGGTTAGGTCTTGGGGAGAGACACCCTCAAGGGGAGCTATCCTTCCCTGAAGCACGTGGTAAACACCCTTGTACCTCTCAAGCTTCTCTATTGAGTAGGCGTCTTGGGACTCCTCAACCACGCATATGAACCTTTTGTTCCTCTTTGGGTCGGAGCATATGGCGCAGGTCTCCCTGTCCGTGAGGAGGTAGCATTCCCTGCAGGGTCTTATGCTCTCCGCCGCCTCTTTGAGCTTCAGAACGAGCTCTGTCCTCTCCTCCTTCGGTAGCTTGAGAAGGTTGTAAAGGAGGCGCACCGCTCCCCTTTCACCGTAGGTCGGTATCTTGACAATTCCCTCAAGGGCTTCCTTAAGGGGTTTGGGAAACACGTCCTCAAAAGCCAAGTCCGAGACCTCCCAAAAGCCCCCCGAACTTCCTGTTGAACTCCTCCTTGGCTATGTCCCTTGATATGTCCTGAGCCTGATTTATCAGGTCTATAAGAATGGGTTTTAGCTTGCTCCAGTTCCTTGTAAGCTCCTCTTCCTTCACATCTATATCAACTACCTCTCCCAAGCCGTTGAATATTATCTCAACGCCGTCCTTCTCAATGATCTCCTTGCGGTGCCTCAAGCTCTCCTTAACCTCCTCAAAGCCCTGCTGGAAGTTCTTCAGCTGCTTCATCATGTCGTATATGTTCATGAGTACCTCCTGTCCAAACTCTTCTTTACCTCATACACCCTCTGCAGGGTGGTAGCCATTCCTCCCACGAATATGAGGAGCAGGGCTAAGGGAACGAGGTCAAGGAGTATTCCCAGAAGGAGCACTATCCACCTCTCCGTTCTCTCAAAGACACCCCCTATGCCGTAAATCCCGAGGGACTCAGCCTTAGCCCTCGTATAGCTGACACCGTAGGAACCCACAAGGGCAAGGATCGAAAGCCCCACCCCCGCCGGCTCTCCCATCTGGGCGTACATCAATCCCAATGATAGAAAGGGAAGGGAGTCCGAGAGCCTGTCAACCGTTGAGTCAAGAAAGGCTCCAAAGTCCGATTCAAGTCCAAGCCTCCTCGCGAGGGCACCGTCAACGGCATCCATCAGAGCGCCCACTCCCATCAGTATGAGGGCTATCAGGCTAAAGCCGTAGTAAAGGGCGAGGGAGCCAAGGGCTATGAGGAGAAAGCCCGTAAAGGTCACCGCGTTTGGATGCACACCGCTGCTGGACAGGAAATCAACCACTGGGGTGATTGATCGCTCAAAGTAAGGCTTTAGCTCTCTGCTGACAAAACTCATTTTCCGTTAATAGTATAATCTAACGAGCCCATGAGAAAACTGCTCACCGTTGAGAACCTCACCCTCTTGGGGATACTCCTTGGGGCTGTGGGCGGCTTTTATATGCCTTCCCTTTTCCAAGAAATAAAGCTCCTTGGAGAGCTATTCCTGAACCTGCTGAAGATGATAATAGTGCCACTTGTCTTCACCTCGGTCTTCATAGCCATGCTCGGCTTGGGGGATGTTGCTAAGTTCAAGGATGTCGGGCTCAAAACCATAGCCTACTACTTCCTGACCACGAGCCTCTCGGTCCTCACGGGTCTTCTCCTCGTTGTAGTCCTTGAACCGGGGAAGGGTAATGAGATAAACCTCCCCCATGAGGAGGTCCCTCATGTTAAAGCCCTCACCTTTGAAGATATACTCTGGAACATCGTCCCCTCCAACCCTATCCAGAGCCTCGCCGAGGGGAAGGTTCTCCAGATAATATTCTTCTCCCTCCTCTTCGGTCTTGCCACCTTGGCGATAAAGAAGGAAAAGATGGGGCACGTTTACAACCTCTTTGACGGGCTAAACGACGGGCTCATAAACCTGACACGCTGGATTGTGAGGCTCACCCCCGTTGGCGTCTTTGCCCTCGTAGGTTATATGGTCTCAGAGGTTGGGATATCTGTCTTCCTGTCCCTCTGGAAGTACGCCCTTACCGTCGTACTGGGGCTTCTGGTCCATGCCTTTATAGTCCTGCCGGCTATAGCTTACCTACTGGGCAGGTACAACGCCTATAAATACCTTCTCAGCGTGAGAGAAGCTCTCCTCTTAGCCTTCTCAACAGCCTCAAGTGCGGCAACTCTTCCGGTCTCAATGCAGGTTGCGGAGGAGAGGGGAGGCGTTAGAAAGGAAACCGCAGGCTTCGTCCTCCCCCTCGGAGCCACGATAAATATGGACGGGACAGCCCTCTACGAATCCGTCGCCGCTGTTTTCATAGCCAACGTTTACGGGATAGAGCTGAGTCTTCCCCAGCTCTTCATGATATTCCTGACAGCCACCTTAGCCTCAATCGGTGCGGCAGCCATACCCGGTGCGGGACTCGTGATGCTGACATTGGTCCTGAGTTCTGTAGGTATCCCCCTTGAGGGGATAGGTCTCATAATAGCGGTGGACAGGTTCCTTGATATGCTGAGGACATCTGTAAACGTCTGGGGAGACCTGAACGGTGCGAGAATAATAGACAGGTTCGTAAGGTAATCATGGTAAGTCTTGAAGAGCTGAAGGTTCACTACGAGTGGAGTTCGGAGGACGAGGAAAACCTCAGGAGCGTGGCCCCAGCTGCCTCCAGCTGGGCTGATGAGTTCATAGACAGCTTCTACGACTACCTTGAGAAGTTTGAGGACTTGGAGGACTACATACCCGACGAGGAGACGAGGGAAAGGCACAGGGAGAAGGTTAAGAGGTGGTTTGTTGACGTCTTCAGCCAACCCTACGACGAAAAGTACCTTAAGAAGGTATACAGGATCGGTGAGGTTCACTTCCGTATAGGGCTCCCTCCCCATCACGTGCAGGCGTCCATGAACTTTGTGAGGAGATTCCTTTACGAGAAGCTGACCGATGAGTTTGGCTGCACCCCCCAGAGGGATAAGGTTATGAAGTCCGTGGGAAAGGCTCTTGACCTCAACCTTGACATAATGCTTAACTCTTACAGGGATGAGGAGCTGAGAGCATACCTGTCTACGGGAAAGCTCCAGAACTTCCTTGTTCAGAACATACAGAAGGGACTCTGGTTCCTTGACCTATTCATAGTTATATCCCTCTTCGTTGTAGGAGCCTTCCTTATAGCCTGGGTGCTTTACGAGTTCTTCCTCGTTATCATAGGGCACCTGCCCTTAGAGAGGGGAGGTCTGAGCATTCTCGGTTCAATCCTTATACTCTACGCCATCTCCGAGCTCCTCGCCCACGAGATAAAGCACATAAGGAGCGGTATAATAAGCCTCAAGGTCTTTGTAGGTGTTGCTTTAGCTGCACTCATAAGGAAGATACTGATAGTCTCCCTTACGCCCGAGAAGGTTTACGAGCTACTCAGCCTCGGAGGAGTTATCATTTCCTTAGGTGTGGTTTACTGGCTGATTCACAGGGTTGAAGGGCAGAGCGGTAGGAAGTAATAAATATTGAAGGAGGTCAAGTCATGGCTCTTAAGGAGTCCCTTGAGAGGAGAGGGGAGTTTATATGGGAGCTTCCAAAGGGAAGCGTTGAGGGGCAGAAAGTTCCCGTAATACTCTATCTGAGCGATGCGCTCTTTGAGCTCCTTGAGGAGGATGCGATAAAGCAGGCTGCAAACGCAGCCACACTGAGGGGAGTCCAGAAGGCTATATACGTGATGCCCGATGTTCACGTGGGCTACGGCTTTCCGGTCGGCGGGGTCATGGCAACCGATGTGGAGACGGGAATAATAAGCCCCGGAAGTGTGGGCTACGATATCAACTGCCTTCCAGAGGGAACAGAAATCCTCTCAGAGTTTGGCTATAGGTTCAGAATTGAAGACTTCAAAAAATGCAATTTAATGGGAATTTCAAGAGACTACCGTTCAAAAACTGTTAAGCCTGTTCTCTTGTTCAAGAAGCGGGATGACAAGCTCCTACGTATAAGGACCCGGCTCGGGTACGAGCTCTTGCTTACCCCAGATCACCCCCTCTTAACACCTAAAGGCATGGTGGAAGCAAGGTTTATAGATGTTGATGATAGTGTTGGCGTGTATCCCTTCAGGGGTGTGGAATATGAAGAGCCCGAGGACTTTACCATACTTGAAACCACGGGAAATCCCAATCATGACAGAGAGCTTGCAAAGAGGGGTCTTCTTCCTCTCCATTCCAGAAACGAAAAGCTCCCCATACTTCTCAGGCTCATAGGCTACATAACGGGTGACGGGAACCTATCCAAGGACAGGGTGAACATCTACGGTTCAGAGGATGACCTCAGGCGTATCGCTGACGATGTTAGAAGGCTCGGCTTTAATCCCTGTGGTGTATACACACGCTCAAAAAGGGTTGAACTTGACGGGAATATCTATAACACTGAAGAAAACTACCTTTATGTGCCTTCTAAATCCCTTGTTTCTCTGATGAGGTCTCTAGGAGTTCCCCTCGGAAAGAAGACTCTGCAGGACTTCTGCGTGCCAGATTGGATATTTAAACTCCCGAGATGGATGAAGAGACTTTATCTTGCCGGACTGTTTGGGGCTGAGATGAACAAGCCCATGACATTAAAGGGATACAACTTCACAAACCTTATCTTTTCTCTCAGTAAGCGGGAGGGGTACGTTGAGAGCGGGCGCAGGTTTATACACCAGATAGCTCAGCTTTTGATGGAGTTAGGTATAAAGGTTCAAGGTACAGAAGAATTCAAAGATAGGAAAAGCATAAGACTGAGGCTCTCTATCTCAATGGAAGAAGAAAACTTAATCAAATTCCTTGAGGAGATAGCCTACGAGTACTCCTCCTATAAGGAGAGGCTGGCAAGACTGTCTGCAGCCTATCTGAGATACAAGAGGGCTGTTAGGAGGGAAAGAGAGGTCAAGGCCGAGAGGGCAAAGATATTAAAAGCTTCAGGTATGGGTGTTGAGGAAATAGCACAGGTACTTTCAATAAATAGGAGGTTTGCAGAAAGGAGCGTTTATGAAGGGAGGGGTAGTGTCCGCATAGGAAGCGAAGCCCTCACCTTTGAAGAGTGGGTTGAGAGAAACACGAGCGGAGATATAGTTTGGGATAGGGTTGAATCCGTTGAGGAGGTAGCTTACGACGGCTGGGTTTACGATTTTACGGTGATTGACGAAGAGCACAACTTCGTAGCCCAGAGCTTTGTAGTCTCCAACTGTGGCGTCAGGCTTATAGCTACGAACCTCAGCTCAGCTGAGGTCGCTCCAAAGATAAAGGAGATAATGAACGAGGTTCTCCGAAATGTGCCGGCGGGTGTTGGTTCAACGGGTGATATAAAGCTCTCAAGGTCAAGCATGGAGGAGGTGCTGGTAAAAGGAGCCCGCTGGGCTATTGAACATGGATACGGCTTTGAGGAGGACACAGAGCATATAGAGAGCTTCGGTTCCCTACCCGACGCTGACCCTTCCGAGGCGTCAAAGGAAGCCTATGAGAGGGGCTCTGATGAGCTCGGGACTGTGGGCTCGGGAAACCACTTCGTGGAGGTTCAGGTAGTTGAGGATATATACGATGAGGAGGTTGCCCAGAAGGTCGGTCTGCGAGAAGGTCAGGTGACCATAATGGTGCACTCGGGCTCAAGGGGTTTCGGACATCAGGTCTGCACCGATTACCTCAAGGTTGCCCTTCGCTCCCTACCCAAGTACGGGATAGAGCTCCCCGACCCCCAACTCGCCTGCATGCCCTTCCTTTCCAACGAGGGGCAGAGCTACTTCAGGGCGATGTGTGCTGCTGCCAACTATGCCTTTGCCAACAGGCAGATACTCGGCTTCAAGACCGCAAACACCGTCAGAAAATATCTCGGACTTTCCTGGGAGGATTTCGGCTACAGGCTCATATACGACCACGCCCACAACATAGCTAAGATTGAGGAACACGATGTAGGTGGCAAGACAAAGAGGGTTGTGGTCCACAGGAAGGGTGCTACCAGAGCCTTCCCGCCCTTCAACCCTGAGCTTCCTCCCGCTTACAGGGATGTGGGTCAGCCCGTCATAATACCGGGCGATATGGGGAGAGCCTCCTACCTGCTCGTCGGTCAGCCGGACTCAATGAAGATGAGCTTTGGGACAGCGTGCCACGGGGCGGGGAGGGTTATGTCAAGGAGGCAGGCTAAGAGGTTTGTTAAAGAGCAAGGTCTTGAGAAGGTTATAGCCGGCCTCACGGTTGTAGCCCGGGGCAAGGGAACGATAATGGAGGAGATACCTCAGGCGTACAAGGATGTTACAGAGGTGGTAAGGGTTATAAATGACCTTGGCATAGCCAAGGTGGTTGCAAGGCTAAAGCCCCTCGGAACGCTTAAGGGCTGACCTTCTCCTCTCCTTTATCAGCCTCGCCTTAGCCTCAAAGGCGCTCCCCTTCGGCTTCCTGTTCTTCATAGCTATGAATAGGTGGGTGTAGTCTATCTCCAGACTGGAGGAGCTCACCTTAAGGGGTTTGCTCCTCTTTATTAAAAGCTCAAGCAGTCTTCTCATTGTCCTTTACTCTATTCCAAGTTTCTCCCATATCTCGTCAATCTTTCTCTTCACCTCAGGACTCATCTCTATGACCTCGGGCCATTCCCGGGTGTAGCCTTCCTCCTTCCACTTTGTGGTTGCATCAACGACCATCTTTCCCCCAAAACCGACCTCGTTTGTGGCATGGTCAAGGACATCAATGGGTCCCTTCAGGATGAGTACATCCCTCGTGGGGTCCACGTTGTTTCCCCATGCCCAGAGGACCTGCCCAAAGTCCTGAACGTCTATCTCTTCGTCAAAGATAACTATGTGCTTCTCAAGGGACATGAGCCCGAGCCCGAGCAAGGCGTAGGCAACCTTGAAGGCGTGCCCAGGATACCTCTTCTTTATTGAGACGAAGCAAAAGTTGTGAAAGCACCCCTCCGCCGGCAGGTGGTAGTCAACAACCTCCGGGAGGTTGAACTTTATGAGAGGTAGGAATATCCTCTCGGTAGCCCATCCCAGATACTTGTCCTCCTGCGGGGGTATGCCCACTATCGTGTGCAGGAAGAGAGGTCTCTCCCTTCTCACTATTGCGCTCACGTGCATCTGGGGGTACTTGTCAACCGGTGTGTAGTAGCCCGTATGGTCTCCGAAGGGACCCTCATCAACGAGAGGTTCCTCGGGGTCAACGTAGCCCTCTATAACTATCTCCGCATTGGCTGGATACTCAAGGTTTATGGTAATGCCTTTCACAAGCTCAACGGACCTCTCCATTATCACACCAGCAAAGAGGTACTCGTCAACCTCGGGCGGGAGCGGTGCGCTGGCGACGTAGGGCAGGGGGGACTCACCCCCGAGGGCAACTGCAACCTCCAGCCTCTTCTTCAGCCTCTTAGCCTTCCAGAAGTGGTGGTTGCCGTCCTTGTGTATCTGCCAGTGAACCGCTATGCGGTCCTTATCAAGTACCTGAAGCCTGTAAAGTCCTACGTTCCTTATCCCGCTCTCGGGGTCCTTGGTTATAACCTGACCGAAGGTGATGTACCTGCCCCCGTCCTTAGGCCAGCACTTGGGCACAGGCAGGCTGAATAGGTCGGGACTTCTGTCCACAACCTCCTGGACCGCTCCCCTTCTAACGACCTTCGGTATGGCGTCGTTGAGCTTCTTTAGCTCTGGCAGTCTTTTGAGCTTCTCAAGGAAGGTCTGAGGAACCTCCGGTCTGAGTATCCTGTAAAGCTTCCAGCCTATATCCTCAAGGTTCTCATATCCGAGAGCCATCTTGATACGTCTCTCGGAGCCGTAGAGGTTGGCAACTATGGGTATCTCATACCCCTCAACGTTCTCAAAGAGAAGCGCCTTACCCCCTCCCGGCATCTTTGAGACCCGGTCAATGACCTCCGTTATCTCAAGGATGGGAGAGAGCCTCTCCTTTACCCTTACAAGCTCTCCCTCTCTCTCAAGCGCCCTGACGAACTCCTGAAGGCTCCTGAAGCTCATAGTTATAATCCTACTCTCATGAGGGCGGTTGTCCAGAGGGTAAGGGAATCCCGTGTGGTCGTTGATGGAAAGGTGGTTGGTGAGATAGGTATGGGTGTGAACGTCCTCCTCGGTGTGAGGAAGGGAGAC
>NZ_JBWONM010000131.1:0-4965 GCF_056450045.1 Hydrogenivirga sp. | reverse complement strand
TCCCTGAACAGTGAGGGATTGCGACTGGGTACTAAATCTCACGCTGCTTGACATCTGAGAAATTTCAGAAGAACATATAAGTATGGTTTTTGAAAGGGCAAAGGGGGTTGTAAGGAAGGTAACCCTTGAGATCGTCTATGAAGTGGTTGACGAAAGGACCAAGGAGATAATCCAGAGGATAGGGGAGCTTGAAAGGAAAAGAGAAGAGGACTTCAAATACCTGAACCAGAAGATAGATACCCAGACGAGCCAGCTCAGGGGTGAAATAGGTCAGCTCAGGCAGGAGATAAAGAGGCTTGATGAAAAGATAGACAACCAGACAAACCAGCTCAGGCATGAGATGAGAGAAGAGATCGGCCAGCTCAGACAGGACATAACTCAGATAAACCACAGAATTGACACCGTGATTCAGATGCTCTCGGAGGTTCTCAGAAGGTAATCCGTAGGCTGATCTTACTACCCCCGCGGGTCGGGTTATGTTAAAATCTTCTGCGGATTTTAAGGAGGTGATGTAGTTGGCGGTTGTGATAGTGAATGAAGGTGAGCCACCCGAGAGGGTGCTGAGAAGGTTCAAGAGGCTGATAGATCAGGAGCAGATACTTACAGAGGTCAAGAAGAGGGAGTACTACGAGAAACCCAGCGAGCGCAAGAAGAAGCGCGAAAGGGCGAGAAGGAAGAGGATACTCAAGGCTCTGAAGAAACAGCAGCAAGCTATGTAGATGTTTGAGCTCGGCATCGGTGGTGGGCTCTCCTACCTTGAAGAGGAGGGTCGCACCGTTCCATCGGTCCACATACACGCCACAAGGGAGGTCTTTGGTAGGCTCTCCTTTGGTATGGGTTATGAGAAGATATTTGACGAACACTCCCACGATACCGTCTTTGCGGGAGTGAAGCACGAGGGTGAGGGTGGATTTTTTGTGGCTCTCATGCCTGGGCTTTCTCTCAACGGCGAAGGCTTATCCCTTCACCTGGACATCGGGAAGAACTTTGAGCTGGGAAGCTTTCATGCCGGACCGTTCATAGGCGTGGGCGTGGGTAAGGAGAACCACTACACCCTTGGAATTCATATAGGTTTCTAAGCACTAATGCCTTCCGCATACCTTCTGGCGAGCTTGAAGAGTCTCTTAGCCTTCTCCTTCGCCCGCTTCTTTTCCTCTTCCCCCACGTGAGGGTCATCAAGGAGGAAGCTCGTAACCTTACCCCTTACATAGGCACGGTAGCACTTGAAGAAGGGCAGGAATATATCAAACTCTGGGTCCTTTGTTATCCTCAGATATTCCCTCTCGTAGGCTCTTGAGAGATTGTCTTTGCCGAAGAAGTCAAGCTCCATGGAGAGGAAGCACATGTCGTTTAGAACATCACCGCACCTGAACCTCTCGTTGAACTCTATGCAGTCAAAGATGCACACACCCTCTTCAAGGAAGGCGACGTGCTCAAGCCTTATGTCTCCGTGCCCGTCCCTTATCCTTCCCTCCCTCATCCTCTTGTAAAAGAGCTCCTCATAAACTTCATAGAACCGGTTCGTTTTCTCCCTTATAAGCTCGTAGTCCCCGCGCTCTATGGTTATCCCTATGTACTTCTCCGTCTGCTGGAAGTTCTCATCGGTGTTGAACCTCATGACCTCCGGCTTACCGAACTCGTCCGCCCTCTCTGCGGAAAGGTGAAAGTTGGCAACGACCTGTGCGACCTTCTTTATATCCCCCTCGCCCGTGGCTTCAAGCCTGTTGGAGAGGATGTTTTCCTCAGGTATCCTCCTCATCTTCACAGCCCACTCAACCACGTTGGAGCCGTCCTCAAGAACCCACCTCCCACCGACATCGCTTATCGGAACCACTCCGATATAGACCCAGGGACAGAGCCTCCTGTTCAGAAGGACCTCCTTCTCGCAGTTTTCCTTCCTCTTATCAAGGGTGGAGTAGTCCAGAAAACCGAAGTTCACGGGCTTCTTTATCTTGTAAACGACATCACGCAGAAGTATGACCCAGGAGGTATGGGTCTGAACCAGCTTACCTCCAAGCTCCCTTGCAAGCTCTTCAACCATGTCTGTATTATACCTACGCTGTGGCAACCTGCGGTGCTGAGCCTATAATATATCTTTTAGGAGGTTTGAAGTATTGGAAAGGAAGCGCGTTCAGGATTTGGCAAAGGAGCTGGGGATAAAACCCAAGAAGCTGATTGAGTTCTTAGAGGAGTGGGCTCCTCGGGACGACGGGAAGAAGTGGTCTAACTTCCACACCCTTGAGGACTACCAGATTGAGATGATATATCAGGAGTTCGGTGAGCCAAAGAAGAAGGAGAAGAAGACCGCCGCGGCGGTTGAGGAAGTGACTCAAGAGCCAGCTGAGGTTGAAGAGGAGGAGATAAAGGTTGAGGAAAAACCCATAGAGGAGGTCGTGGCGGAGGTCCTCGGCAAGGAGGTCAAGGAGGAGAAGCCCAAGGAGGAGCTAAAGACTCCAAAGGTAGAGAAGAAGAGAACCGAAGGGAGAAGACCTGTCAGGGAGTTCAAAAGGGAGGCTCCCAAGAAGAAGGAGGAAAAACCCAAGGAGGCTCCAAAACCAGTAGAGGAGAAGAAGCCCCAGCCTGCTGCTGAGGAGAAGAAGAAGGAGAAGGTGACAAAGGAAGAGGAGCAGATACTCAAAAAGCTCCAGCAACAGATGGAGAGGGAGAAGAAGAAGGAGGAGAAGAAGCAGCAGGAGAAGAAAGAGGAAGAGATAAAGATAGTTGAGATATACGAAGGGATAACGGTAAGAGAGCTCGCAGATATGCTCAGGGTTCCCGCAAACAAGATAATAGCGGAGCTCCTGAAGAAGGGAATGCTCGCAACCATAAATCAGGCTGTCCCCACGGACCTTGCGGTTGAGATAGCGGAGAGCTTCGGATACCTCGCAGAGGCAAAGAAGGAAGAGGAGGAAGAGGTCCTCCTGGAGGAGGTGCCCGACAGACCTGAGGACCTCAAGCCCAGACCACCCATAGTGGTAGTTATGGGGCACGTTGACCACGGAAAGACAACCCTCCTTGACACCATAAGGAAGACGAACGTGGCAGAGAGGGAGAAAGGGGGGATAACCCAGCACATAGGTGCCTCTCAGGTGAAGCTCCCCGACGGTAGGCTGATAACCTTCCTTGACACACCTGGGCACGAAGCCTTTACAAGCCTCAGGGCAAGGGGTGCCCAGATAACGGACATAGCTGTCCTCGTCGTGGCAGCAGACGACGGCGTCATGCCTCAAACCGTTGAGGCTATAAACCACGCAAAGGCTTTCAACGTTCCCATAATAGTTGCGGTGAACAAGATTGACAAGCCGGGTGCGGACCCTATGAAGGTCAGGAGGGAGCTCTCGGAGCACGGTCTCGTTCCCGAGGAGTGGGGAGGGGACACGGTCTTCGTTGATGTATCCGCAAAGACGGGTCAGGGGGTTGACCAGCTCCTTGAGATGATAACCCTTGTGGCTGACATCCTTGAGCTTAAGGCTAACCCCAACAAGAGGGCTAAGGGTGTAATCATAGAGACAAAGCTTGACAAGAAGAAGGGACCCACAGGAACGGTCATAATCCAGGAAGGAACGCTTCGCGTTGGGGACATATTCGTGGCTGGGATAACCAACGGAAGGGTCAGGGCTATGTTTGACGATAAGGGAAGGCAGGTTAGGGAGGCTGGACCATCTACGCCCGTTGAGGTTCTCGGCTTTGAAGACCTTCCCGATGCGGGGGACACCCTCGTCGTCGTTGAGAGTGAGAAGAAGGCAAGAAGCATAGCGGAAAAGATCAGGGAGAAGAGGGAGAAGGAGGACAAGCTTGCCCAGAGCGTAAGGCTTGAGGACATCTACAAGAAGATTGAGGCTGGAGAGGCTAAGGAGCTGAAGCTCATAGTGAAGGCGGACGCCATGGGCTCCCTTGAAGCACTCAAGAAGTCCCTTGAGGAGCTCACAACCGATGAGGTTGCGGTAAGGGTTATACACGGTGCGGTTGGAGGTATAACTGAGAACGACGTTATGCTGGCAAAGGCAGCTCAGGCGATAATCATTGGCTTCAACACAAGACCAGATCCTAAGGCGAGAGAGCTCATAGAGCAGGAGAAAGTGGACGTCCGTATGTACGGGATAATCTATCAGGTGATAGACGACGTGAAGAACGCCCTCAGGGGTATGCTGAAGCCCGTTGAAAAGGAGGAGGTCCTCGGATCAGCGGAGGTAAGGGCAACCTTTAAGGTAAAGAAGGCTGGCACCGTGGCCGGATGCTACGTGCTTGAGGGCAAGATCGTGAGGGGTGCAAAGGCAAGGCTTGTGAGGGAGGGAGTCGTGGTTTACGACGGTGAGATAGAGAGCCTCAAGAGGTTCAAGGAGGACGTTCAGGAGGTAGCGAGGGGCTTTGAGTGTGGTATAAAGCTCAAGAACTTCAACGATGTGAAGGTTGGAGACGTAATAGAATGCTACGAGATAAAGTTAGAACAGCCGAATATCTGAGCGTAAATGAGATATACGAAAGCCTTCAGGGAGAGGGTCTTCTAACAGGGAAGCCGTCCATATTCCTGAGGCTTCAGGGATGCAACCTCAGGTGTCCCTGGTGCGACCAGCCGGAGGCACTCAACTTCAAAGAGGAGTATCTTGAGCTTGGAGACATTCTCAAGGAGCTTGAGAGCTTCTCAGCCCGGCACGTCGTCATAACTGGGGGAGAGCCCTTCACCCAGAAGAGCCTGCCTGCCCTTGTGAAATCTCTGCTGGACAGAGGCTACTCCGTGCAGATAGAGACCAACGGAACATTATGGATAGAGGAGCTTGAGGGGATAGCCCAGAGATTACACCTGACCTGCTCTCCAAAGGCTGTGGCAAGCTTCTTCGTCCATCCCAAGGTCCTCAGATACTCCAAGGAGCTGAAGTTCGTGGTTGATCAGGAGCTGACGGAGGAGGTTTTACTGAGAGAAGAGTTCAGGAAGTTCTTAGAGGATGGGAGGGTTGTGCTTCAGCC
>NZ_JBWONM010000130.1:0-2431 GCF_056450045.1 Hydrogenivirga sp. | reverse complement strand
GAGGTTAACGCTCTCGCTGTAAAGAGTCTGGCACAGCTGTGTGCGGAAAAAGGTATTTTCCTGATCCACTACTCAACGGACTACGTCTTTGATGGTACAAAGGAGGATGGGCTCTACAGGGAAGAGGATAAACCCAATCCCTTGAGCGAGTATGCCAAGAGTAAGTACTCTGGAGAGGTCTATGTGAAGGAGGCTGTGGAGAAGTACCGTATCTTCAGGGTGAGCTGGGTTTACGGAGAGGGTAAGCAGAACTTTATACATAAGCTTCTCCAGTGGTCAGAGTCACAGGAGTATCTTAAGGTGGCTTACGATGAGGTATCGGTTCCAACGTCAACCCGTACGATAGTGGATGTCAGTCTCAGGGCGCTGGATAAGGGGCTTGCAGGGCTTTACCACCTCGTCAACAGCGGCTATGCATCAAGGTATGAGTATGCCAAAAAGGTGCTTGAACTCCTTCGCATAAAGAAGTTCATAAAGCCTGTTTCCATGGACATCTTCACTAAACTTTTGCACAATATGAGCCACCTCCTATCAAGTTTCGGAGCATGAGCAGAACAAGCCTGTCATCAGGAAAAGGAGAAAATCGCAAACATCGCCCTATCAAAGACTTCATAAACTAAAGTTTTGCACGACTTTAGTGCTTGGCACTCAAGCTTTTACAAGAAAACCACTGTTTTTGATAGAGGAATTTACTCCGAACACATGTTAGAGAATGAACTCGTGACTAAGCATTTATGAAAATAAATTCTTTTTGAGAGCTTATTGCAATAAACTGTACAAATCGTAAGTTATTGATATTTCTAATATTCTGAAAACTTGATATAAAAGCACTCACTTCATGCAAAACTTTAGTAGATATTCTCTCAAGAGTTTCTAAAAATTCTTGACTATGCTTGGGAGTCTTGCAGTTTGGGACATTCTCTTCATGGCAGGCATATATTTGATAAATAGGGGAGAGGAAAATGAGTGAATACACAATAGGTATGCTTTTAATGGGTATGGGAGTAATAATGGTGGCTCTGTTCTTTGTATGGCTGGCTTACAAGGATAAACCTACCTCCAAAACTCCCACCACTTCCGGGAAGGCTTAGCCTGAAGCTCCTCTATGCGGTTCCTCAGCTCAGATATAAGCTCTTCCCTGAGCTCATCGATCTTCTTCCTATAAAAGTCAGAGAAGTAATCAGCCAGCTCCTTCAACGTGAGGAACAAAGTCAAGCACATCTGGGACACGGCAGGGTTTTGAGTATGGCAGGGGGGAGAGGCTCCCCCTGTTAGCTCAAGTCAAGCTCGGCTCAACAAGCTGTTTGCCCTCAGTATGCTCCGGTCTTGCCGTAAGCACTTCAACCTTCTTGACCTTCACCCATCCCCCTTCTTTGGAATATATTAGAAGGGCGAGAGAGAGCTAATGGAAAAACTGCCTCAAGGAGAACACCCGTGCCTGAGCGTGAGCTGGAAAGAATTAAGGAAGCGGGGAATGAGGTAGAAAAGCTCCTCCTGTTCGGAGCGTGGCTGACCAGAAAAGCCAGAGAAAGAGGAGCAAGACCTCCGATAGTGGTGGGCGGTAGTGCAGTTGAGATTTACAGCTTCGGGCACTATACATCGGGAGACATAGACCTCATAGGCTCAAGAGAGGCGGTTAAAGAGATACTCCTTTCGTCCGGATACTTCAGAGAAGAGGGAAGGGTCTTCGTGTCTGACGAGCTGGGTCTGTTCGTTGAAGTCCCTGACGACAGCCTTGCGGGAAGTTATGACAGGGTAAGGGTAATCAGGGTTCCCGAGATAGGGGGCGAGGTTTACGTGATAGGGATAGAAGACCTGATTATAGACAGGCTCTCAGCCTGCGTTTTCTGGAAGAGCGAGGGAGACTGCAGGATGGCGGAGTACCTCCTGAACAAATACAAAGACGAGATAGACCTGAACTACCTCAAAGACAGGGCACGGCAGGAAGGCATCTACCCAGGGCTGGAGAGTATATTGAAAAGAGGGAAGAGAGATGGCAGGAAGAAAAGAAATCGTCCTGAGCCTTGAGGAAGTGAGAAAGAGGTACTACAGGGAGAAGCTGGAGAGACTGCGCTCAGGCTACCCACTGAAGTTCAGGAGGACGAGGAAAAGAGACCCCTTCAAGTCTGATGCCATGGTTGAGTGGCTGTTGAAGGTCACCCCTCCTGCTAAGGACATACTCTCTGGAAAAGCCTTCAGCGAGCTGTTCAGGAAGAAAGAACGGGGAGAGGAGTGATGGAAAACCTGAAGACGGCTTTCCTCTCTGCCTGCCTGCTCGTTGCTTCCCTCGTGCTCTTTGTAGCTGTCATGCTCATGCCTGTTGCGGTGCTGTTCCCCGAGAAGCTCCGCACTCTTCACTTCCTTGACACGGCTGAGGCTCTTTTCCTGTGCTTTGCCATCACGCTTGCTCTCGGCTTTGCACTCCTTCAGA